>JBBEBK010000120.1:0-16237 GCA_040882375.1 Chloroflexota bacterium | reverse complement strand
ACAGCAGGCCGCCTACCATGCCGGCCAACAGGGCGACAGGGATCGCCACGAAGGGCGAGGCGTCGTTCAGGGCGAGGGCGGCGGCCGCGGCCGTCAGGGCGCCGATCAGGAACTGTCCCTGCGCGCCGATATTGAAGAGGCCCGCCTTGAAACCGATCCCGACCGCCAGCCCGGCCAGCATCAGGGGCGTGGCGTTGACGAGGGTGCGCACCACGCCGTCGAATGAGCCGAACGCTCCGCTCAGCATCGCCTGGTACGCCGTCACCGGCAGCGTTGGGTCGAACTCGCCGCTCACCAGCGGGCTGCTCAGGATCATGATCACCGCGCCGATGACGAGGGCCAGCGCAATCGAGAGCGCCGGGACGAGCGCTACCGCTCGGCCGCGTTGCAGCGCCGCCAGCACGCGCGCCCCCGCCGTCACGACGCGGTCTCCACGATCTGCTCCTGGATCCCGCTGGTGCGCCCGCCGGTGGCCATCAACAGGCCGACCTCTTCCCGGCTCGCCGACCGCCCGTCAAGAACCTCGACGATTCGTCCTCGGTACATCACGCCGATCCGATCCGACAGCTCGAGGACTTCGTCGAGCTCCGCGGAGATGAGGAGGATTGCCACGCCGGTGTCTCGCCGCGCGACCGCCTGCCGGTGAATGAATTCAATGCTGCCGACATCGAGACCGCGGGTTGGCTGGTCGAGGACAAGCAGGCGCACATCCCCTTCGAACTCGCGCGCGACGATGAGCTTCTGCTGATTGCCGCCCGATAGCGTCTGGGACGGAACGGTGGCGGAAGGCGTCCGCACGTCGTACTTGGCGATTAAAGCCTCCGCGTCGCGGAGGATGGCATCGTCGTCGCGCACCAATCCACGGGCGTACGGCGCGTGGTAGTAGTCGTTGAGAACGAGGTTGTCGGACAGGGGGAAGCTGAGGACGAGCCCGAACCGCTGCCGGTCGCCGGGGACGAAGCCGACGCCCATCTTGTGGAGTCGCCGCGGGTCCGCTCTCGTCACGTCATCGCCGCCCAGCCGGATCGTGCCCCGGTGCGCGCGCCTGAGGCCGGTGACCGCTCCGACCAGCTCGTCCTGGCCGTTGCCGGCCACTCCCGCAATGCCGAAGATCTCCCCGGCGCGCACCTCGAAGCTCACGTCATGGACGACCTCACGGCCCCTGTCGTCATTGACGCTGATGCCCTCCACCTCGAGCATGCGGCCGGCCGGGTGACTCTCACCTCGATCCACGGTGAGCTCGACCTCACGCCCCACCATCAGCTCGGCCAGGTCATCCTCGTTGGTCGCTGCCGGCTCGCGGCTGCCTACCACCTTCCCGCGGCGAATGACGGTGATCGTGTCCGCGATCTCGAGCACCTCGTACAGCTTGTGGCTGATGAAGACGATCGCGTAGCCCTCGGCCTTGAGTCGGCGCAGCACGCCGAAGATCTCCTGTGTCTCCTGTGGTGTGAGCACCGAGGTCGGCTCGTCGAGGACGAGGACCTTGGCGTTGCGGTAGATGGCCTTCAGGATCTCGACTCGCTGCTGCCATCCAACCGACAGTTGGCCAACCGGCCGCTCGGGGTCGATCTCCCAGCCGAAGGAGGCGCCGAGTTCACGGATGCGAGCACTGGCGACGGACCGATCCACGAACACGAGGTTCTTCATCGGCTCGTCGCCGAGAAGGATGTTGTCCGCCACCGACAGGACCGGCACGAGCATGAAGTGCTGGTGGACCATGCTGATCCCGCGCTCGATGGCGTCATGCGGGCTCGCGATCTTGATCGCTTGCCCCTCCATCAGGATCTCTCCCTCGTCAGGGGCGGCCAGCCCATACAGGACGTTCATCAGGGTCGTCTTGCCGGCCCCGTTCTCACCGAGCAGGGCGTGAATCTCGCCGGCGCGTATCTGGAGGCTGATCGCGTCGTTGGCTACGACGCCGGGATACCGCTTGGTGATGCCCCGCATCTCGAGCAGGGCGGGGCCGCGGTTGAGCGCTTCTGGGGTCATACCCACGCGACCCTCCTGCTCGGAAACGAGCGAGCGGGCCTATCGGGAGATCGGCCCGCTCGCGTCATCGGTTCGTCAGAATCCGGTAACCGTGCTCAGGTTCCCGGATCGGGGGCGCCGGCGAAGCAGGCGTTGGGCGCGCACGGGTCGAGTGTGCCGCCGGCCATGGCGTCAAAGGCGGTGTCGACCTTGCCCTGGATCTCGCTGGTGATCAGATCGGCGAACTGGTAGTACGGTGCCAGTCCGATCATGTCGGTGTCAGCGCCCAGGAACTGGTTGCCGTCGCGCACGGTGCCCGCCGCGAACTCCTCGATGGCGGTCCGCACCGAACTGGTCAGCTTCTTCTCGGCGCTGGTCACGATGCACTCGGCCGAGTCGGCGGTGGAGGCCCACTGGTCGACGTCGACGCCGATCCCGTAGATCCCCGCCTCTTCGACGGCCTGCAGCATGCCGTTACCGGTCTTGCCGGCCACCTGGAAGAGGACGTCCACCTCGGTGTTCTGGGCCAGGAACTGGTCGGCGAAGCTCTTGCCGCCGGCCGGGTCGTTGAACGCCAGGGTCAGGTCCGAATCGGTGACGTACTTGACGTGCACGGTCGCGTCCGCGTTGACGCTCAGGACGCCGTTCTGGAAGCCGCGCATGTAGTTCACGACCGGCGGAATGAAGTTCGCTCCGCCGAGCGTGGCGACCTCACCGGACTTGCTGATGCTTCCGGCGATGATCCCGGCCAGGTACCCGGCCTGCGCCTCGCTGTAGATGAGGCTCTCGTAGTTGCCGACCGGGTCATTGCCCTGGAACTGGTCGACGCCGATGAAGTGCACGTCGGGGTTGGCGGTGGCCGCCTCGAGCGTCGCGGCGCCGAGGGCGAAGCCGACCGTGATGATGATGTCGTAGTCCTGGTCGATGAACGACTGGATGTTGGCCGCGTACTGCGACTCGTTCGTCGTCACGACTGCCTTTGGCTCGGGAGCGCCAATCGAGGCTGCCCCGGCCTTCGCACCTTCCCAGCTGTACTGGTTGAAGTTGCGGTCATCGAGGGTGCCCACGTCGGTGACAACGCCGACCAACAGGTCGCTCGTCCCGCTGGCGGTGATGGGGGCCGGCGTGGCTGCGGCGTTGTCGCCGATGACCCGACACAGGCCCTTGCCGACGTCGATCTGTGCGCTGCCGCAGGCGGCCAGCACCAGCGCAGAGGTAATAAGGGTTGCGACAAATCCATGCCGTCGCTGAATCCGCATCTACTCTCCTCCACCCAAGGTGTGAAGCTTCCGTGCCCGCGTGGTCGCGAGCCCGTGGCGCGGTCAGCTACGGGCTGCCACGGCCCTAATCTCCAGCATCATAGCGGGTGGGAACGCAAGGTCTCAAGGTTTTGTGCGGCTCAACCGCGGTGGGCAGCACCACCGTATCATCGAGCCCATATGGAGCCGCCGATCCCGATCGTCCCGCGACTGGCGATCCTCGACCTGGACGGCGTCGTCTACCGCGGTGACCGGCCGATCCGCGGCGCCTCTGCCCTGGTGGCCGCGGTCCGCGAGCGCGGGATCTTGGTGCGATTTGCGACGAACAATTCGATGGCCACCCGCACCGAGTACGCGGCCCGGCTGACCGGGATGGGCATCGCGGCGACAGCGGTCGAGGTCGTTACCAGCACGTCGGCCACCATCGACCACCTGCGCGCGCATATGCCCGAGCTGCGCCGCGTCTTGGCCGTCGGTGCGTCGGGCATGATCGCCGAGCTGCGGGGCGCCGGGTTTGTCGTCACGCCGGTCGCGGAGGCGGCACCGCGCGAATACTCCGGAGGATCGCTGCCGGCACGACACGACGCGGTGGTCTGCGGCCTCGACCGGGAGATCGACTACCGCCGCATCGCCGTCGCGGCCACCGCGATCCGCGACGGGGCGCGCTTCGTCGCGACCAACGCCGACGCGCGCTACCCGGTGCCCGAGGGCTTCCTGCCGGGCGCCGGCGCGGTGGTGGCGGCCATCCGCACCGCGAGTCGGGTCGAGCCGCTGGTCATCGGTTAGCCGGAACCCGCCATGTTCCTGTCAATCCTGGAGCGCGCCGGCGTCCCGCCCGAGGAGGCCCTGGTCATCGGTGACAGCCCCGACGCCGACATCGTTGCGGCGCGGCGCGCCGGGATCCCGTCCGTCCTGGTGCTCACCGGCGTGGCCGATGTCGCGGCAGCCGAGGGCCTCGAGGGGGAGCGCCGCCCCGACTGGGTCGCGGCCGATCCGGCCGCGGTGGCCGCCCTGCTCGGCCTCCAGCTCAGCTGATGGCCGTCTCGCTCTTCGCCCAGCGGGACCAGGCCAGTTCCGCTGCCGCGGTCATCGGGTCGAGCGCCGCCCGCGGGCCGAATCCGCGCCGGAACGCGTTGACGGCGATCTCGGCGAGCTCACGGCGGCTCAGCCCCAGCGCCTCGGCGGTGCGTGCCATCTCCTCGGTGAGCGTGGTGGCCGACACGGTGCGGTCGTCGGTCGAGAGGGTGACGCTGACGCCGGCCCGATGGAGGGCAGCCAGTGGGTGCGACGCCAGGTCCGGCACGACGCCGGCCTGCACGTTGCTGGTGGGGCACAGGTCGAGTGTCACGTCGCGCTCGCGCACGAGCGCCAGCACCTCGAGATCGTCGACGGTGGTCACGCCGTGGGCGATCCGCCGGACGCCCAGGTTGAGCGCGTCGCGGATCCGCTCTGCGCCCGGCACCTCGCCGGCATGCGCGGTGAGCGCCAGCCCACCCTCTTCCGCCGCGCGGAATGCCGCTGCGTGGGGCGGAGCCGGGTACGCAGCCTCCAGGCCGGCGAGATCGAAGCCGATCACCGGCGGCCCGAACGCGGCCGCCGTGCGGGCCAGCTCCACGTTGGCGCCGGGCGGATGGGAGCGCATCGCCGTGACGATCAGGCCGACCAGGGGGGTGCGCGGCCCCAGGCGCGCTGCCGCCTCGGCGATCCCCGTGGCTACCGCTTCGATCACGCCAAAGACCGATAGCCCGCGCTCAAGGTGCAGGCGCGGGGCCCACCGAATCTCGCCGTACACGATGCCGTCGTCGCTCATCGACTCGACCAGCTCGGCGGTAACGCGTCGCAGTGCGGCCGCCGTCTGCAGCAGCGCGATCGGAAGGTCGAAGTAGGTGAGCAGCTCGGCCTGGTCGCGGCAGCGCGGCGGCCCCACCAGGCGCGCCCGCGCGTCGTCGAGGGTGAGGTGCATCCCCTCCGCTGCGCTCAGTTCGACAGCCGTCTCGGGGCGCATCGAGCCGTCGAGGTGCTGGTGCAGCTCGGCCTTTGGCAGTGATCGGAGCTCGGCGAGGTCCACGCGGCCATGATACGGGGACGCCAGATGGGCGCGGTGATGGCCGGCATCGGGATCCTGGCGATCGGCTCGGCACTCTGTCTGCGTCCGGCGGATCCGACCGTCGCCGCCCCCGAGATCGAGGTCACCCGCGAGGCTCGCCTGGCATCAGCCGCAACCTCGGCCGCTGCCCTGCTGGGCGGGCTGATCGAGCCCCTCGACGCTGCCCTGCAACACGCCCGGGCCGGAGCGGCGAGAACGCGAACCAGCGAGCTGCCGCCCGCCGCAGAATTCGAGGCTGCGGCGCTGGCAGTGGAGCAGGCGAGCTCGGTCGCCGATGCGCTCGGACGCGCGCTCCGCGACCTTGCCGGGACGGTCGCCTCGGTGGCGCCGGGCTCGATGGTGCCGCCGGCACCGGCGGCCAGCACCGATCTGCTCATCGTCGCCGCGCAGCTGAGAGCCTCGGGCGATGCGGCCACCGAGTTCGTCGATCGGCGGCGCGCGACGACCGCGGTCAACGAGGCGCTCGGCGCGGCGGTCGAGGCGCTGCGCGACGACGACCCGCACGGCGCGCTGGACCGGCTGACGGAGGGCGATCCCGCGCTGGCGCAGCTGACCGCGTGGGAGCAGCCGCCTGAGACCTTCGGGTTCTGGCTCAGCACGATCGGCGAGCTGTACGCCGCGGCTCGCGAGATCGCCGCCGCGACGATCACCGGCGACGCCGAGGCGGTCGCACGAGCGGCTGCTCGGTACGGGGTCGCCGCCGAGTACGCACGGGGTGCCGACAATGCCCTGGCGCTGGCACTCGCCGAGGGCGCTTCGGCGGTCAGCATCAACGCGCAGCGCCGCGTCGCGGACCTGCTCGAGGGGGCGCTCGCCGCGCGCGCAGCGGTCGCGCCGCTCATGGCGCCGCAATGAACCGACCGCCCGTCGCCCCCTATACTCGAGGTGCCGGAGCGCGCGTCCGTCTCGCTGCTGCATCGGTCTGACCAGCCGCCCATCCAAGGAGATCCGCATGCGCGTCCGCGCCGAATCCGTCAACCCAGCCACCGTTTCGGCCGATGTCCTGGCCGTCCCCATCTACAAGGAGGACGCAGAGTTTCCGGCCGATCTCGCCGCGCTCGACGAGGCCGCCGGTGGGGTGATCCGCGGTGCCATCGACTGGGGCGAGTTCAGTATCGCTGAGCGCTACACGGCGCTGATCCCGGCGGGGAATCTGCCGTTCGAGCGCGTCCTGATCGTGAACGGCATGCGACGCGGCAAGGGACCCTGGCGAGCGCGGCGGATCGCTTCGACCGCCACGCGGCGGCTGCAGGGCCACGGCGTGGAGACGCTGGCGCTCTGGCTGCGGGACGGCGAGGATGCCGACGGCTTTGCCGCAGCCGCGGTTGGCGCGCAGCAGGGGACCTTCCGCCCCTTCGCGTACTACGGCCGCACGCGTGACACCGCGGCATCACTCCGCAGCGTCGGCGAGGTGGTGCTGGTCGGCGAAGGCGCCCCGTCGGCGGACGAGATGAACCGCGCGATGGTGGTCGCCGACGGCGTGGAGTTCGGACGGGTCCTGGCCAATCGGGCCTCGAATGACCTGTACCCGGAGCGCATGGCGGAGGTCGCCCGTGAACTCGTCGCCGATGGCTGCACCGTGGAGGTGCTGGGCGTCGAGGAGATGCAGGCATTCGGCATGGGGGCGCTGCTGGGCGTCGGGCAGGGTGCGACCCACGAGCCGCGCCTGATCGCCATCAAGCTGCCCGGCTGGGAGCGCGGCGGTGGCCGCCGCTTGGCGATCGTCGGCAAGGGCGTCTGCTTCGATTCGGGCGGGATCAGCATCAAGGGGGCGACCGCGATGGAGGAGATGAAGCACGACAAGTCGGGCGCGGCGGCGGTCGTTGCGGCGGCGCGCACGGTGGCGCGGCTCGCCCCGGAGACACCGCTCATGGCGGTCGCTCCGATGGTCGAGAACATGCCCGGCGGGAACGCACAGCGTCCCGGTGATGTCGTCAGGGCCATGAACGGCAAGACGATCGAGGTGATCAACACCGACGCCGAAGGACGCCTGATCCTCGCAGATGCCCTCCACTGGGCCGAGTTGCAGGGGGCCACCCACCTGGTCGACGTTGCGACGCTGACGGGCGCCGCATCGATCGCGTTCGGGGAGCTGTACAGCGCCTACTTCGCCAAGCCCCGCGACTGGGGCCGGGCCGTCGAAGCGGCGGCGACCGCGACGGGCGAGCGGGTCTGGGAGATGCCACTCGCCACCGAGTACCGCGCCGCGCTCGATTCGGCGCATGCCGACATCGTGAACTCCGGGACGCGGGACGGTTCGCTCATCAAGAGTGCCGTCTTCCTGGCCGACTTCGTCACCGTGCCGTGGGTGCACCTCGATATCGCCGGTAGCGCCTATCTGACCGCGGACAAGGCGCACAACCCCAAGGGAGCGCTGGGGACCGCGGTCTCGACCCTCGTGCGCCTGGCGCTCGACTTCGCACCGCGCGCCTAGCCTGGTGCGGGGCGAGGAGAGAGCCGCCACGTGACGCTGCCGATCGCCCTCGTCGCGATCGCATTCGCCGCACTCGGTGCCTGGGCCGAGCGGCTGGCCAGCGTCTGGCCTGCTGATGAAGCGTCGCGTCGGGCTCCCGGAATTCGGACCGCCCTGCTGGCGGCTGCCGCCGGCGCGGCTGGCGGGGGGATCGCCTGGCGGTCCAGCCTCCCGGTCTGGGCGACCGCGGTGCACCTCGGTCTGCTTGCCCTGATGGTGGTACTGACCGCCACCGACCTCGATCAACGGCGCCTCCCGCACCTGGTGCTCGATCCGCTGATCATCGGGGCCGCGGCCTTCGTCCCGTTCAACCCGGCCGTCAGCCCGCTCGACGCGGCGATTGGAGCGGCCGCTGCCCTGGCCTTCCTTGCCCTCCTCGGCCTCCTGGTCCGAGGCGGCGTTGCGATCGGAGACCTCTACCTGGTCGTGCCGCTGGGGCTGCTGCTCGGCTGGCCGAGCGTCTTCGTCGCGCTTTTCGTGGCGGCCGTGCTGTCGGCTGCGACCGGGCTGGCGCTCCTCGCCACGCGACGCGCCGGGATGAAGAGCTATATCCCGTTCGGGCCGTTTCTGGTGGCCGGCACCGTCATCACACTGCTTCGTGAGCCGCAGCTGCTCGCCCCCGCCGCGGGAGTTCCCACCGCGGTCGTGGCGATCGTCATGCAGGCGCTTGGCGCGCCCCTCTGACGCCGGTCGTGGCCTGCGTGGAACATCCCGTTCACGGGCGCAAACGGGGTCGGAGTGGCGCAGGTCTTGTGTCGTCGGGTATGCTTTCAGTCCCTGAGCGCCGGGGAATGGTTCCCGATCGCCGCTGCCCATTGCCCGCCGCAAGCGGCCGTCGAGACTGGCACATTCGTATCCGTCAGGAGTCATGTCGATCGTCCGTCGTCCAGCCGCGCGTCTGCTTTCCGCTCTCCTGCTGCTGACGGTTGTCGTCGCGCCGGGACAGTGGCCTGGCGCCGTGCGGGCGACCGACCCGATCGTCAACGAGGCGATCGACGAGCAGCGGCGCATGGAGCAGGAGCTCGCCCGGCAGCGAGCCCAGCTCGCCGACCTGCAGCGCGACCAGGCTGACCTTGCGGCGAGCCTGCTCGGTATCGAGACCCAGCTCAGCGCCGTGGGTCTTGAGATCGAAGCCGCGCTACGGGAGCTCGAGCTCGCCTCACAGCGTCTTCAGCAGGCGCAGGGGGAGCTCCGCCGCTACCAGATGGACATCAACGACCTCGAGGCGACGCTGGCGCGCCTCGCCAGCGAGCTCGCGGCGTCACGCGTGGAGTTGGCCGCGCGCGAGGACCTGCTCCAGGATCACCTGCGCCTCGCCTACGAGCAGAGCCAGACCTCGATTCTCGAGATTCTGATCTCGACCGACTCGTTCACGCGCGCCACGAGCGAGCTCTCGTACATGCTCACCCTCTCCGACGAGGACCGCGCGCTGGCGACCGAGGTGCGCGACCGCCGCGACCGAATTCGGGTGAGGCGCGAAACCTTGAGCGTTGGGCACAAGACGCTCTCCGCACTGCGCGATGCCGCGGCCGAGCGAGCGGCCGCACTCGCGGATCAGCAGGCACAGGTGGACGCCGCCCGAGTGGCGCTCGAGGAAAAGAAGCGCCAGCTCGAGGAGCTGCGGGATGCCCAGGACGCCGAATTCCGCGAGACCGCGGAGAGCATCGGCGAGCGGCGCATGGAGATCGCCGATGGCGAGGCGGCGCTCTCCGAACAGGCAGCGCTGGTCGAGCAGCTGAAGGAACTTGCCAAGTCGTTGGATATCGCCTATCGCGGCAGGTTCGAGTGGCCGGAGCGCGGCCCGTTCATCGTGACCCAGGAATACGGCTGGACCAACTACAACCCGAATCACACCGGGATCGACATGGCGTACACAACCCAGCGCTGCGGCCTTCCGATCTACGCCGCGGGGGATGGGGTGGTGCTCGCCGACGGCCAGCCCAACGCCGATTGGGGAGATCCGGCCATCGGCGTGGTGATCGGCCACTCCCAACGGCTGCTGACCTGGTACTGGCACCTCTCCGGCGAGATCGTGTCGGTCGGCCAGCAGATCAAGACCGGGGACGTCATCGGCTACGAGGGAGCCACCGGCTGGGCGACCGGATGCCACCTGCACTTCGCGGTCACCTTCGACGGGGCCACCGTCAACCCGCGCACCTACCTCCCCTGACCTGAGTCGGCGCACTCGCCGATTCGACCGATCGCGGCGCATGCGCTACCTTTCCCGCGATGCACCCGGCCATGCAGCGGCGCCGACATCGGCTGATGATTCGCCGCACTGCCCGGCGCCGCAATCCGCGGCGCGGGCTGACCACCTTCCTGCTCGCCTCCGTCGGCGTCTTCGTGCTCTTCGTGGGGAGCATGGCGGCCGGTACGGCCGGCGGACTGCTGGCCGCCTACCAGCACTTCGCCACCGGGCTTCCCGACCCGCTCCTGCTTGACGGGATCGAGCTGCCGGCATCGACGCGGGTTTACGACCGGAGCGGAGCGATCCTGCTCGCCCGCTTCGAGTGCGAGAACCGCGAACAGGTCCACTTCGCCGGCATCCCCGACAGCATCGTCAACGCGACCGTGGCGGCAGAGGACCGGACCTTCTGGACCAACGACGGAATCGACTACAGCGCCGTCGTGCGCGCCGCGCTCGCCAACCTCGAGGCCGGCGAGATCGTCCAGGGCGCGAGCACCATCACCCAGCAGGTGATCAAGTACGCCGGGTCGATCAAGCTGGCCCAGGAAGTCGTCGACGCGCCATCCGCCGCGCCCTCGCTCGATCTTGGCCTGGATCCCGAGGCGACTGCGGACGACCCCTGCGAGCAGCCGGCGCTGACCTTCCTGGAGACCGGGCGTCAGTTCGAGGACAAGATCCAGGAGGCGATCTTGGCGCGCCAGGTGACGGCCGCCTACCCGGGGCGGGCGGGCAAGGAGAAGATCCTCGAGACCTACCTGAACCTGATCTACTACGGCAATCGCTCGTTCGGCATCAAGGCCGCAGCCGCGAACTTCTTCGGCACCTCCAACCTCGACGAGCTGAGCCTGTCCCAGGCGGCGTTCCTCGCCGGTCTGCCACAGCTGCCGAGCTACTACGACCCGTACCAGCCGGCCGAGGAGCCGCGCGGCCCGGATCGCGCCATGGCGCGCCGCAACGACGTGCTGGCAGCCATGCTCCGCGACGAGTACATCACCCAGGCCGAGCATGACCGCGCGGTCACCGTGACCTGGGAAGAGATGGGCCCCAGTCGCGTGACATCGGTCCTGCGCGAGCCGCACTTCTCGTTCCGCGTGCAGCGCGAGGCCGAGCGCATCCTTGCCAGCCTGGGCGTGGCCAACCCCCAGCAGGCGGTGCTCACCGGCGGATATCGGATCACCTCGACGCTCGACTACGGCCTGCAACAGGTTGCCAAGGCCCAGGTGACCGATTACGTGACGCAGCTGGCCAGGAGCAACAACGCCCACAACGCCGCGCTCGTGTCGGTCGATTCTGCGACCGGCGAGATCGTCGCCTATGTGGGCAGCGTGGACTACTACAGCCGCGAGGATCGACGGGTGCAGGGCCAGTTCGACGTGGCCGGGCTGGGCCTGCGTCAGCCTGGGTCGGCCTTCAAGCCGATCACCTACAGCTCCGCGTTCCGCGCGCGCCAGGCGACGCCTGCCACCATGTTCGTGGACGCCCTAACCCAGTTTGGCTCCGGGGTGGGGACAGGCTACGTCCCGGCGAACGCGGACCTGTCCGAGCATGGCCCGCTGCTCGCCATGGACGCGCTGCGCTACTCGCTCAACGTCCCGTCGGTGATGATGCAGTACCTGGTCGGCGTCAACGAGACCGCCCAGTTCGCCGAGTCGATGGGTGTCGCCAGTGCGCAGTACATCCTCGACCAGGATCCGGGCATCACCCTCACCCTCGGGTCAGTGCCGGTCAACCTGACCAACATGACGCAGGCGTACGGCGTCTTCGCCCAGCAGGGAACGCGGCACCCCGCCACGGCGGTCATCGAGATCCGCGACCGGGACGGCCGGATCGTCTACAGCCGGGAGGAGAACGGCCCCGCCGCGACCACGCCGATGACGCCCGCGGAGGCGTACCTCACCCACTGGATCATTCAGGGCAATACCGATCCGCGACTCAACCTGTGGTGGGGTAGATCGGCAATGCTGGTCGACGCCAACGGCAATCGCCGGGACGCCGCGGCGAAGACCGGTACGACCAACGACTTCAAGGACGTGACCGCCTTCGGCTACGCGTCTGGCAGCCTGGCGACGGGCGTCTGGATGGGCAACAGCAACGGGGATCCGCTGACAGCCAGTCTGTTCGCGGCCAACGGCCCGCTGCTCCTCTGGCGTGAATTCATGGACGCCGCCCTCAACCAGCCGTGGGACTGGAACGGGCACGCGCCGGTGGTGGCAGAGACCTTTGCTCAGCCGCCGGGGATCGTGACGGCAAGCATCTGCAAGTTCTCGGGGATGGCGGCGACCGGAGGCTGCGGACCCACCATCCAGATCCCGTTCCTGGAGGGCACCGTCCCGCCGCCGGACAACGTGCACGTCAACAAGACAGGCGGCGGCGGTGCCACGCCCGACCCGTCGGCGAGCGACGGGGGTACCCCGGTCAGCGGCCCGTGCTTCGACATCGTGGCTGCCGTCGCGCAGGATTCGCGGCGGCCGGCACAGTGGGCGGCGTCGGCCAAGCGCTGGGCCGATCGCCTGGTGAACGGCGAGCTCGGCGGCAGGGGCAACCCGAATTCGCTCGGCACGCTGGGCCCCGAGAAGGTCTGGTTCTACATCTCGCCGGTGCCCGGCAAGGGCGGCTACGGCGCCCCGATCTGCGGCGACATCAAGGCGACCCCCACGCCGCAGCCCACGCCGACCCCGGATCCGAATGCCACGGGCGGACCGCCGTTGGGTTGTCCGCCGGGCAACCCCGGCAAATGCACGCCGGTGCCGACGATAACCGCGGCGTCTGCCGCCTCCACCGGCGCTGCCATCGACGCGGCCAGCCTGGCGGGACTCTTCGGGGCCTCGATGCTGCTCGGTCTGGCTCCGCTGCTCGTCCGCGCAGCAAGCTGGACCCGTCGGCGACGGCGCCTGCGCTGAGAGCCGGCACGTCGGCCGACCCCGGCCGTGCGAGAATCTGCGCGTGTCACCGTCGATCCTGACGCTGATCCTGGCCGGTGGCGAAGGTGAGCGACTCTCGATCCTGTCGCAGGTCCGCGCCAAGCCGGGGGTTCCATTCGGCGGCAAGTACCGGATCATCGACTTCGCGCTGTCGAACGCGGTGAACTCGGGGCTCTCCGACGTGGCGGTGCTGACCCAGTACGCGCCGCGCTCGCTGATCGACCACATCGGGGTTGGCCGTCCGTGGGACCTGGACCGCAGCCGTGGCGGGGTGAACCTGCTGCAGCCGTACCTGCGACGCGGGAAGACACGCGACTGGTACCTCGGCACCGCCGACGCGGTGCTCCAGAACGTGGAGTTCATCGCCGACCGTGACCCGGAGCTGGTCCTGATCCTGGCGGGCGACCACGTCTACAAGATGGACTACCGGCCGTTCATCGAGCGCCATCGCGCGGCCGGCGCGGACGTCACCTGCGCGGTCCGGACGGTCCCCATCGAGGAGGCTCATCGGTTCGGCATCCTGGAGACCGATGCCGACGAGATGATCACCCGCTTCATCGAGAAGCCGCCCAACCCGACCGGCAACCTGGTGAGCATGGGCGTCTACGTCTTCTCCTGGCCGGCGCTGCGCGAGGTCCTGTCGGCGAAGCACGTCGATTTCGGACGGGACGTGCTGCCCGCCATGGTTGCCGCCGGTCAGCGCGTGGCCGCCTATCGGTACGGTGGCTACTGGGAGGATGTCGGCACCATCGAGAGCTACTGGCGCGCCAGCCTCGATCTGCTCTCGGATCAGCCGGGGATGAACCTGTTTGACCGCGGCTGGCTGATCTACACCAAGAGCGAGGAGCGCGCCTCCGCGCTCATCGGGGCCGAGGCGAAGGTCACGCGCAGCATGATCAGCCACGGCTGCGTCATCGAGGGCACCGTGGAGCACAGCCTCCTGTCGCCCGGCGTGCGCGTGGCGAGTGGCGCGGTCGTGCGCGACTCGATCGTCATGTTCGACACCTACATCGGTGAGGGGGCGGTGGTGGACCGCTCGATCATCGACAAGGACTGCGTGATCGGAAACGGCGCCCGGGTGGGCGACGGGGACGACATGCGTCCGAACAGCACCGAGCCGGAGCGGCTCTCGTCCGGCATCACGCTGGTCGGCAAGCGGGCGTTCGTCCCGCGGAGCGCAGTCATCGGACGCAACTGCCGGATCGATCCGGGCGTGACCGAGGCGGACTTCAACGGGCAGCGCATGGTGGCATCGGGTGAAACGGTGGTGCACGCTGGCTGACGCAGCGCCACCGATCGATCGCTGGCTTGCCGAGCTCGGTGTCGAGGTTGTCGAGTCGGTCGGGGAGGCGGGCGAGGCTGCCTTCAGCCGGGACCTCGTGCTCGATGGAGACCGTCGCTGCGACCTGCAGATCACGGTGGCATGGATCACCGGTGTGGGCTTATCGGTCTGGGCGTACTACGGGCCGGAATCGGCCGATCTGCCCAAGCGCATCTACCACCGCATGCTGCGCGCCAACTTCGATCACCCGTTCGTCAAGTTCGCCCTGACCGATGACGACCGACCGATGCTGATGACCGAGCTGCCGGCCGCCGGGCTCGATCGGGATGCCCTGGCCCAGGCGCTGGTCCGCCTGGTGGTGCTCGCGGACCGGCTGCTCGACGAGACCGCCACGGCGGTGGCCGAACACGGTGCCCTACCGGACTGGTCCGGGCGGGAACGACGCAACGCCGCGCTTCTGGCGGCCCACAAGGGCGAGGTCGAGGCGACGATGCCGGAATGGCAGCCGATGCCGTCGGCCCGTCGTCGCAGGAGCCTGCTGGCGCGATTACTCGGGACGGGGCGATGAGCAGCCGGGCTGGGATCCGGGCAGGCGACGCGCTGCTCCGTGCGCTCCTGGTCTGCGTCATGGTCGCGATGACGGTGGCAGCCCTCTCGGCAGGCTCCTCGCCTGCGCGTGCCGCGACCGGCTACACCATGGAGACGCACGTCCGCTACCGCGTCGATGCGACCGCGCGTCAGGTCGCCGTGAGCGTGGAGGTCGTCTTCACCAACACGACCCCCGACACCGGTGGAGCTTCGAGCGGCTTCGACGAGGTCGACCTTGCTGTGCACGAGGGCGCCTCGCAGCTCGAGGCGGAGGACGCAACCGGGCCGCTGAGTGCGTCGCTGCTGACCGATGACGTTGCACGGGCCTCGGTGAGCATGCGGTCGCGCGTGCGTGCCGACGCCACCGCCAGCTTCGTCCTGCGCTACGTGCTCGACGACGGGGCGCCCGACATCCACGTCCGCCCGCAGGTCGTGCAGTTCAGCGCGTGGGGCATCGGCACGAGTGGCGACGTAAGCGTCGAGGTTCCTGCCGACTACGAAGTGAGCAGCGCCGGCCAGGAGATGACCGTCCGCGACGAGGGGGCCGTGACAATCCTGGAGAGCGGCCCGATCGCCGACCCGGCGGCATGGGCGGTGCGCATCAGCGGGGTCCGCGACTCGTCGTCCTACGTCACCCAATCCGCCAGTGTCGCCCTGGCCAGCGGGACGGTCGATCTGCGGGTGAGCGCCTGGCCCGACGATCCGGCGTGGGGACGCCGAACGCTCGCCCTGCTGGTGGCCGCCCTGCCGCTTCTCGAGGCGGCGGCGGGGCTGCCCTATCCGCGCGTCGGCCCGCTGGTCGTGCGCGAGTCGGTCGCCGATCCGAGCTCGGTCGGAGAACCACTGACCTCGGGCGCCGAGATCCTGGCCGCCTTCGATGAGCCGGAGTTCACCCTGTTGCACCAGGCCGCGCACCTGTGGATCGACGAGCGCCTGGCGACCGACGTGTGGGTCCGGGAAGGTCTGGCGTCGCATATCGCGGAGCAGGCCGCCCGAGCGCTGGACATCGACCTCCCGTACGACCCGGCGCGGCGGTCTTCCGACCTGCAGGATGCCGCGGTTCCCCTGATCGCCTGGACGGCGGACACCGATGCCTACGGCCATGCGGCGGCTTGGGCCTTCATCAATCGCATCGGCGCCACGATCGGGGAAGGGCGCCTCCGCCTGGCCCTGGCGCGCATCGCTGCCGGGCTCAATGCCTACGCTCCGGCCGACCCTGAACCGACCGCGGTGGATGGCCGGCCGGTGCCGCCCGCCGACTCTCGCCGCTTCCTCGACCAGCTGTCCGCGGTGAGTGGCTCGGACCTGTCGGGCGCGTTTGGCGAGACGGTGTTTGAGCCGGATGCGCGGGCCGAGCTCCGGCTGCGGGCGCTGGCTCGCCTTGCCTGGGCCGATCTGCTGTCCATCGCGGGCGACTGGGGCGCGCCTGAGTCCCTGCGCGGGGCGAT
>JBBEBK010000119.1:0-2500 GCA_040882375.1 Chloroflexota bacterium | reverse complement strand
AGGGTACGCCGCCTTCATCTCTCGGGAGCCCGTCCACAACATTTGGTTATAGCTCAGTTGCCGAGGATATGCAGCTCTCGCAGCCGGTCGAACGCCTCGCTCCCCGCGCCACCCACGAAGGAGATGGCGAGGATAGTGAGCAGTGCCGGGTAGACGCGTACCGTCGTGGCGGCGCGGCGCAGGGTATCGCCCATGGCGCGCACCGTTGATCGCCCCTCGCGCAGCGCCGGCGACCAGTGGCGCTCCGGCATCCACACGGTGAGCGCGACGGCCATCAGCAGGTAGCCGATGCCGCCCGCAACGATGGGCGCTTGCAGGCCCCATAGCGCGGTGAGCGGCACGCTGGCCACGATCCCCACCGCACCGGCGCCCCAGGCCAGCTGTGCACCGCGGAGGTAGATCTGGCCGGTCTCCAGGTTGCCGGTCTCATCGCTGATCCACGCCTGGGTGGCGCCCGAGGTGAAGGTGAAGCCGATCCCCCACAGTACCTGCGCGAGCAGGATCGTGGGAAACAGCGCCCATGCACCCCACACCACCAGCCCGATCCCGATGAGCCCGGTACCGATGATCACCGAGAGGCGGCGACTGACCGTATCAGCCAGGACCCCGGTCGGCACCTCGAAGATGAACGCCGATGCCTCCAGCGTCGTGCCGACCAGCACGAGCTGCAGGGCGTCGAGCTTCGCCACCTGGATCATGAACAGCCCCGACGCAGTGATGACCATCATGAACAGGAAGGTCCCCGCCGCCTCCTGCGCTAGGTAGACGCGGTAGGCGAACCGCGCGCCGGAGAGCGTCAAGCCGGGTCGTCGCGCAGGCGGCTGTAGACGACGAGGTCGTGGTACGCGCCTGCCCGGAACTGCGCTCCGCGCATGATCCCCTCGCGCGTGAAGCCGGCCTTCTCCAGCGCGCGCTGTTCGGCGCGGTTGTCGACGTCGGTCGAGGCCTCCACCCGGTTGGCGTCGGTCGTGGCGAAGAGATGGTCGGCAACGAGGCGCTGCGCCTCGACGCCATATCCTTGGCCTCGCGCCTCGGGAATGAGCGAAATCCCAAAGTTCCAGCAGCGCGACTTCAGCGGTCCATTCATGACCGCGTGCCATCCGATGGTGCCGATTGGCCGATCGTCCTCGATCCGCTCCACCAGCAGCTCGCCGTGGTTCTCGTCCAGCAGCGGTCCCTCGGCCAGCATCTCGCGGAACGGCCGGCCCTGCGGCTCGCCGAAGTCGTTGAACTCGCCGCGCGTCTCGGGCGAGGCGGCCCACTCGTCCAGCAGCTCGGCATCGGCCAGGGTGGCGGGGCGCAGGCGGATTCGCGGCGGCTGCATGCGGTGCGCAGTATCGCAGTCGCCTGGCCGGAGCGGGTCGAGCCGGATGCGGGTGGTCCCGGACGAGCTACTTCTCAGTCGCGGAGGCTTACGGCGAACGGGTGCCAGCGGCGGCGCCCCTCGAGAGCGTACTTCTCACTGGCTGCGAGCAAGACGTAGGAAACTGTCCCCAGCCGCCGCCGCATGCACGTTGCTCTCCGAGGGCGAGAAGTACTGGCTCCCCGACTCCACCGCGGCGCGCGACGGCGCCCGCGCCGCCCCCTCGTTCTAGCCTGGCGCTGATCGCCCGACGCTTGCCAGCGCCGCCAACGACCGCAGCGCCACCTCGACCGGGTCACGGCCCGCGGAAACGGGCAGCCGGACCTGGTTCGAGGCCGCCACGGGACGGAATCCGGCAACCGTCAACGCACGCGTGACCTCGGCCCGGTCGAATCGAGGCCACTTGAAGGTGACCTGCCCCGGCTGCGCGCGCACCTCGGGCACGCCGGCCGCCTCGGCGGCCATGCGCACCGATACGGCGCGGAAGAGCCCCTCAACCGGCACCGGGATCGGCCCGAATCGATCACGCAGCTCGGTGCGCAACGACTCAACGTCCCCTGCCGACCGAATTGAGGCAAATCGCCGGTAGGCCTCCAGCTTGGCGCCGGCATCGGCGATGTACTCGTCGGGCAGGAAGGCAGATCCGGGAAGGTCCAGTCGCACGGCACCCGGTTCGGCGACGGGGATCCGTCCGCGGCGCACCTCGACCGCCTCGGCCAGCATGCGGGTGTACAGCTCGAAGCCGACCGCCGCCATGTGGCCGTGCTGCTCCGCCCCGAGGATGTTGCCCGCCCCCCGGATCTCCAGGTCGGAGAGCGCGATCTGGTAGCCGGCACCCAGGTCCGAGGCCGAGAAGATGGCGTGCAGGCGCTTGCGCGCGACCGGGGTCAGCGGGGCCCCGCGCCGGTGGAGCAGGTACGCGTAGGCCCTGCGGTCGCTGCGCCCTACCCGTCCGCGGAGCTGGTAGAGCTGCGCCAGGCCCAGCGCATCGGCCCGGGCGATGACGATCGTGTTGGCGTTGGGGATGTCGAGCCCCGACTCGATGATGGTGGTGCAGATGAGCACGTCGAAGCGGCCGGCGTCGTAGTCGAGCATCACCCGCTCGAGCATCCCCTCGGCCATCTGGCCATGGCCGAT
>JBBEBK010000118.1:0-16453 GCA_040882375.1 Chloroflexota bacterium | reverse complement strand
GTGGCATCCACCATCCTGGCGGGGGACCCGGTTGCCGGCCTGAGCCTGATGGTGATGACCGAGGCGCTGGACGCGGGTCCCATCGTGGCGCAGTGGTCGGTTCCCCTCACCGGCCTGGAGACGACTCCCGAGCTCGAGGCGCAACTCGCCGCGCTGGCGGCCGAGGTGGTGCCCGCGGAGCTGAAGCGCTGGGCGGAGGGCGCGATCACGCTGACGCCGCAGGACGATGCCGAGGCCACGCTGATCCGCCCGTTCCGGCGCGTCGATGGATGGATCGATTGGCGTCAGCCAGCCCAGGCGATCGACCGCCAGGTGCGCGCCATGCAGCCATGGCCCGGGGCGTGGACCACCCTCGACGGCCGCCGGCTGCACGTGCGGGCAGCGCATCCGCTCGCCGGCGTGGAGGGGGTCCCGATCGGTGCGCTGCTTCCCGGGGAGATGCCGCGGGTCGCCTGCGGGCAGGGGGCGCTTGCGCTCGACATCGTGCAGCCGGAAGGGCGCGCGGCGATGCCCGCCGACGCCTGGCGACGCGGGCTGCCACGCGACCACGTGCTGCTCGGTGGTGGCGGGCCACCGGGATAGGGCTTCTTCATCGGCCCTTCACCGACTCCGTCACGGTGCTCGGCTATACTCGCCGCGCTTCCCAGGGAGGTGAGCACGTACCGTCATGAGTGGATTCCTTCCGTACATTCTGCTGGTGATGCTTCCGAGCATTGCCGTCACCGGCTGGGCGGCCTGGCGCGTGCGCTCGACCTATGCCCGCTGGTCGGCCGTCGACTCTGGCATCAACCTGTCCGCCTTCGAGTTCGCCCGCCGGCTTCTTGATCGACAGGGCCTCACCGACGTCCAGATCGAGCCGGTGCCGGGCAATCTGACCGATCACTACGACCCCCGGGGCAAGGTGCTGCGCGTCAGTTCGGCCGTGGCCGGGACGGCGCAGCTCGGCGCCTACGACCCGGCACGTCGCGCCGTCGGGTTTCCCGACGGCAGCGGACGCTTGTCCGTCGCGGCTGCGGCGGTGATCGCCCACGAGGTGGGGCACGCCGCCCAGGACCGCGAGGGGGATCGATGGATGGCCGTCCGCCAGACGATCGTTCCCGTCGCCCAGCTCGGATCTGGGATCGCGCCGTGGCTGATCATCGCCGGACTCTGGTTCAACATGTTCAACCTCGCCCTGGTCGGCCTGGTCTTCTTCGGCGCCGCGGTGCTCTTCACCTTCGTGACGCTGCCGGTGGAGATCGGCGCGTCGGGCAGGGCGCTTGCCTACGTGAGCAGCCTGGGCCTCTCCGGTGAGCGCCAGGTCGGGGCGCGTCACGTCTTGAAGGCGGCCGCCTGGACGTACGTTGCCGCAGCCCTGACCGCCCTGCTGACCTTCCTCTACTACCTGATGCTGATCATGGGGCGTCGTGACTGATTCGCCCCTCGCCGGGCCTCGCAACGCCATCAGCGAGGTTGACGTCGCCCTGCTCGCCGCGTGGCTCGACGCCCGCGGCGAGCCCGCGTACCGCACGAGCCAGGTGCTGGCCGGCACGCACCTGCCCACCGCGACCTCGTTCGACGATCTGACCGATCTGCCACGCGCACTGCGCGACGACCTCGGGGCGGGATTCGACTTCTCGTCGGTCGTCGGAAGTCACGTGCTGGTAGCCGACGGCGGACAGACCGCCAAGGCGGTGCATCAACTCGCCGACGGACAGCGCGTCGAGTCGGTGCTGATGCACTACCCGGCCCGCGGCCGAGCGGCCGCGCGGACGACGATCTGCATCAGCTCTCAGGCCGGATGCGCCGTCGCCTGCCCGTTCTGCGCCACCGGCCAGGCCGGCTTCGGCCGGCAGCTGAGCCCCGGCGAGATCGTCGACCAGGTGCTGCACTGGCACCGATCGCCGTGGCTGGCGCTCGGGCAGGACTGGCGCCCCGGGTCGCGCACCGGGCACTACAACATCGTCTTCATGGGGATGGGCGAGCCGCTCAACAACGCCGACCGGGTCTTCGAGGCAGTTCACCTGCTCAACGATCCGCGGCGGTTGGGCGTCGGCGCCCGCCACATCACTGTCAGCACCTCGGGCGTGGTGCCGGGCATCGAACGGATGGTCGACGAGCTGCCGCAGGTGAACCTGGCGATCAGCCTGCACGCCGCCGACGACGAACTGCGGGACGAGCTGGTGCCGATCAACCGCAAGTGGCCGATCGCCGCCGTGGTCGGAGCCGGGCGACGGTTCGCTGAGGTGACGCGCCGGCGGGTCAGCCTCGAGTATGTGCTGATCGACGGGGTGAACGACTCGCCCCGGCAGGCCGATCGCCTGGCCAGCCTGGCTGCTGGATGGCTGTGCCACGTCAACCTGATTCCGCTCAACCCGACCCCGGGTTCACGCTGGAGCGGTACATCCGCGGCGGGCGTAAGCGCCTTCGCCGCATCGGTACGCAGCGCGGGAGTGCCGGTCACCGTCCGCGACACGCGCGGCCGCGAGATCGAGGCTGCGTGCGGCCAGCTGCACGCGCAGCTTGCCAGGCGTGAGCTGCCGGGCCGCTCCGACGCGCGCCTGACCGAGGTGCCGGTGGCATGAGCATCGGACCCCCGCAGATCAGCGCCAGTGTCCTGAACGCCGACTTCTCGCGGCTCGGCGACGAGGTCGTTCGCGCCGTGGAGGCCGGCTGCGACTCGGTTCACTTCGACGTGATGGACGGCCACTTCGTGGAGGCCATCAGCATGGGGCCGGCGCTGCTCCGATCGGTTCGGCCGCATGCGAGCGTGCCGTACCACGCGCACCTGATGGTCAGCCGGCCTCTTGCGCAGGTCGCGGCATTCGCGGAGGCCGGGAGCGACCTGATCGCCTTCCACGTCGAGGCCGATGACGATCCCGGCGCCGTCATCGATGCGATCCACGCCCTCGGACGGGACGCCGGACTGGCGCTGAATCCGGAGACACCGGTGGACGCGGTGCTGCCATTCCTCGATCGCATCGAGCTGCTGCTGGTGATGACCGTGCATCCAGGCCGCGGCGGCCAGCAGTTCATCCACGAGGTCCTCCCCAGGATGGCCTTTCTGCGCGACGAGATCAAGCGCCGCGGCCTTGACGTGCCGATCGCGGTGGATGGTGGGGTGAACCTCGAGACGATCGGCGCCGCCCACGCGGCAGGGGGCGAGGTCCTGGTAGCCGGCTGGGCGCTGTATCGAGAGCCGGGCGACCTTGCTCCGGTCGTGTCATCTCTCCGTGCCGCGGCGGTCGAGGGCGGCCCGTGACGGCCCGTCGCCCGGCGCTGCGCGGACAGCTTCTCCTGCTTGCACTGGCCGTCATGCTGGCCGCCTGTGGCGACCTGCCGTTCGTACCGACCCCGCAGCCGACGCCGGAGCAGCCACGCGAGGTGACGGTGCGTGTCGTCGAGCGGACGACGCAGCTCCCGGTCGCCGGTGCGCGACTGACCATTGGTGCGCTGACGGGCCAGACGGGGGCCGATGGATCGCTGCTGCTCACCGCCATGCGGGGAGCCTCCGTCGAGGCGTCGGCCGACGGTCACGACCCGGGCGGCGGGCAGGTTCCGAACGCAGGCGACCTGGAGATTGAGCTGCGAGCGAACGTGGTGACCGGCAGCGTGACCGATGAGGCCGGCCGACCGATCGCCGGCGTGCGGGTCTTCGTGGATGGGTCGAGCACCCTCGCCGAGACGGACTCCACCGGGCGCTACACCCTCCCCGAGGTTCCCGAGACGGGAACCCTCGTCTACAAGATGCCCGGTCATCGGCTGGGCGTGATCGCGATCGACGAGCAGATGACCAAGGACGTCGCATTGCCGGCGTTCGAGGCCCGCGCCCTGTACGCTCCGGCGGCCATCTTCGAGGGGGCCGGGCGGCTCGACGCGATGCTCGAGTTGATCGACGCCACCGAGGTGAACGCCATGGTGATCGACGTGAAGGAGACGAACGGGAACCTCTACTGGGCGACCGATCTGCCGGCCGCGGTGGCGGTCGGATCGATCATGGATCAGCCGTTGCTCGACCTTGCCGAGGTGCTGCCGCCCCTCAAGGAGCGCGGCATCTACACCATCGCCCGACTGGTGGTCATGAAGGACAACACCATGGGACGGGCTCGTCCGGAGCTGGCCGTCCAGAATTCCGCCACCGGCGAGCCGTGGCGCGACTACGGGGGCGGGGTCTGGCTGGACCCGTACAACCCCGGCGTGGCCGAGTACATCGCTGCGCTGGCGGCCGACCTTGCCGATCGGGGATTCGACGAGGTCCAGCTCGACTACGTGCGCTTCTTCAGTGACGGCGACTACTCGGTGGCCGATACGAACTTGCCGAACACGCAATCGTTCCGCCTGCCCGCCATCCGGCGCCTATTCAGGCTCGTCTCCGAGGCGCTCGAGACCAGGCGCGCCTTCCTGGGCGCCGACGTCTTTCCGATCAGCTTCATTGCGCCCGACGACCAGGGGATCGGTCAGCGCCCGGAGGTGATCATGCCCTTCGTCGACTACTTCTGCCCGATGGTCTATCCCAGCCACTACGGTCCGGGCACCTTCGGCTTCGCGGTCCCCAACGAGTATCCCTACGAGGTGATCGATGCGACGCTGCAGATCATGAACGCGCAGAGCGCCGGATTGACGATGGTCATCCGGCCGTGGATCCAGGACTTCGGCTACGGCCCCTTCCCGCCGTACTCGGCGTCGCAGGTGCTCGCGGAGATGCGGGCGGCGAGCGACAACGGAACACACGGCTGGATGATCTGGAATGCCGCGGCCCGCTTCACCGGTGGCGCTCTCGGCCCGCCCCGCGAGGGCGAGGCATCGGCACCGGTCACCGCCGCGCAGCCGCTCACGTCGCCGTCGGCGTCACCGACCACGACCCCCTGAACCGATGCGCCTTGTCGTCCAGCGGGTCACTCGCGCAGCGGTCCGAAGTGGGGGAGAGCTCCTCGGCGAGATCGGTGCGGGCGCGGCGGTCCTCGTAGGCATCTCTGCCGGCGATGATCCCGATACCGTCGACCGGATGGCCGACAAGCTCGTCGGGCTGCGCTACTTCGATGACGGCGCCGGACGCACGAACCTCTCCATCGGCGAGGTGGGCGGGGCCTTCCTGGTGGTAAGCCAGTTCACCCTGTACGCGGAGCTGCGGCGCGGGCGACGTCCCGGATTCACCGACGCGGCTGCCCCGGACGACGCGGAGCCGCTGGTGGATCGGTTCGTGGCTCGCCTGCGGGCGAGCGGCAGCCGCGTGGCGACCGGGCGCTTCGGGGCGGAGATGGAGCTCGAGCTGGTGAACGACGGCCCGTTTACCCTGGTGCTCGACTCGGAGCGCGACCTGGCGGCCGGTCCGGGGTAGGTCGGCTCAGACCTTTTCGGCGGTCCGCTGGCAGCGTGAGCAGGCCTTGATGCGAACCATGCTGCCGTTGCGCTCGACGACCATCGGCTGCAGATTCGGAATCCAGCGCCGCAGGGCCCGTTTGCGGTTCATGCCGACCGACTGGGGGTTCCAGCCGGTGATCGGCTTCTTGCCGCAGATCTCGCACTCGCGTGCCATGGGAAGTCTCCAATCACGAACGAACCGGCGCACCATCCTCAGCGTCGCCGGAACGCGCCGATCCTAGCACGCTAGGATCGGGCCATGCAATCGGACCGGCGTCGCGCCGGCATGCCGCCCAGCCGTCTGCCGCCGTCGGGGCTGGATGTCGCCGACCTCGATCGTCCGATTCGCGAGGTGCTCCCGGAGCTGGCGCGCGGCATCGCTGCGCTGGCCCGACTCGGGATCGTCACCCCCCGCCAGGCGCTGTTCCATCTTCCGTTCCGCTACGACGACTTCAGTGACCTGCGCCCGCTCGGCGAGCTCCTGCCAGACGAGAAGCAGTCGGCACGAGTCCGCGTGGTCGAGGTTCGCGTTGAGAAGGGCTTTGGCCGCCGCCCGCAGCGGGTGATCGCGCAGCTCGCCGATGAGAGCGGCACCGCCGAGGCGATCTGGTTCGGTCGCCAGTTCGTCGAGCAGCGCCTCGCCCGCATCGCCCCCGGCGACGAGCTGATCTTCAGCGGCAAGGTCGCGCTCCGCGGCTGGCGGCCGCAGTTCGTCGGCCCGGACTTCTCGCCGGTGGGAGCCGATTCGGTGCATACCGGGCGCGTGGTGCCCGTCTACCGCCTTGCTGGCGGCGTAACCCAGAAGCGCGCCCGCGACCTGCTGGCTCGCGTGCTCGAGCGCGCGCTGCCGGCGGTCGGCGACCCGCTCCTGCCGAAGGAGCGAGGCGCGTTGCCCCCCCTCGACGAGGCGCTGAGCGCGGCGCACTTCCCCACCGAGGCGATCGACGTGGCCGCCGCGCTGGACCGGCTGGCCTTCGACGAGCTGCTCGCCCTGCAGCTCAGCCTGGCCCAGGCCCGTTTCGCGCGCGAGCGGCAGCGCGCCGCTCGCGTTGTGGTCGATCCGGAGGAGCTCGATCGCCTGACCGCGGCGCTGCCGTTCGTGCTCACCAGCGACCAGCGCCGCGCGGTCAGCGAGATCGTCGTCGATCTTGCCAGCGACCGTCCCATGCGTCGGCTGCTGCAGGGCGACGTGGGGAGCGGCAAGACGGCGGTCGCCGCGGTCACGCTCGCGGGCGTCGTGCGAGCCGGCTGGCAGGGGGCGCTGATGGCACCGACCGAGATCCTTGCCCGGCAGCACCACACCGGCCTGGCGCCACTCCTCGCCACGCTCGGCGTGCGGGCGGAGTTCCTCTCGGGCTCCCTGCCGGTGGCGGCCAGGCGACGCATTCACGATGCCATCGCGGCCGGCGAGATTGACGTGGTGATCGGCACGCATGCGGTCATCAGCGAGGCGGTGACCTTCCGGGACCTGGGGCTCGCGGTAGTTGACGAGCAGCACCGCTTCGGCGTTGCACAGCGCGCCGCGCTGCAGGCCAAGGGGGCGGGGCTCGAACCACACGTGCTGGCGCTCACCGCCACGCCCATCCCGCGCACGCTGGCGCTGACCTTCTACGGCGATCTGTCGATCAGCACTATTCGCGAGCTCCCGCCGGGTCGCCAGCCGATCCGCACCGAGGTCCGCGGCCGTGCGGCGCTGCCCCGCATCGAGGCGTTTCTGGCATCCGAAGCGGCGGCCGGCCGCCAATCGTTCGTGGTTGTGCCGCTGGTCTCGGAGAGCGAGGCGCTGACCGTCGCCTCGGCCGAGGCGGAGGTGGAGCGCCTGCGGGCAGCGCTGCCGAAACTGCGCGTTGGCCTGGTGCACGGCCAGCAGCGGGCCGCCGAGCGTGATGCCACGATGCAGGCGGTCGCGGCGGGGGAGATCGACCTGCTGGTGGCCACCTCGGTGATCGAGGTCGGGATCGACGTTCCCAATGCATCGGTGATGCTCGTCGAGGACGCGGAGCGCTTCGGGCTGGCCCAGCTGCACCAGCTGCGCGGCCGTGTCGGGCGCGGGACGGATCGGTCCTTCTGCATCCTGCTCAGCGACAGCGTCGATGAGCTCGCGCTCCGGCGCCTGGAGGTGATCCGATCGTCCTCGGATGGATTCGCCATCGCGGAGGCCGATCTCGAGCTGCGTGGGGCGGGGAACCTGCTCGGCACGCGACAATCCGGCCTTCCGCCGCTGCGCGTGGCGTCGCTCTTCGAGCCGCGCCACATCGCCCTGGCGGAGCGGGCGCGCGACCTGGCCAACCGTCTTGTGACCGGCGACCCGCTGCTGAGCGGCCGGCCAGCACTCATCAGGCTCCGCGACGACTTTGCGCCCGCCGAGGACGACGGCGAGGCCGCCTGATGCGGGTCATCGCTGGGAGCGCCCGGGGCCTGCGCCTCGTCGCGCCGAAGGACCCGCGGACGCGTCCCATCGCCGACCGCGTCAAAGAGACGCTCTTCGCCATCCTGGGCGACCGGGTCGTCGACGCGCGAGTCCTCGACCTGTATGCCGGGACCGGGGCGATCGGGATCGAGGCGCTGTCGCGGGGGGCCGCCCATGCCACGTTCGTCGAGCACGGTCGCGACGCCCTGATCGCCATCCGCGAAAACCTCGCGAGGACCAACACCGTCGCCCGCGCGTCGGTGCACGCCGGCGAGGTCGAGGCCTTCCTGATGGTCGATTCGGCGGACGCCTTCGGGCTGGCCTTCGTGGATCCGCCGTACGCGGAGCATGCTATTCTCGCGCCGCTCGAGCGGCTCGTGCCGCACCTGGCACCTGGGGCAACGGTGGTGGTCAAGCACTTCTGGCGCACGCCGATCCCACAGGTTTCTGGGCTTGCCCGCTGGCGCGAGCGGCGGTTCGGCGAGACCGGCCTCACCTTTCTCGAGGCGACCGGCCAGGCCGATGCAGCGGAGGAGTCATGAGTCGCGTCGCCGTCTTCCCCGGGTCGTTCGACCCGATGACGAACGCCCACCTGGATGTCGCCCAGCGTGCCGCGGAGCTCTTCGACCGCCTCCTGATCGGCGTGCTGAACAACACCAACAAGACGGCGCTCTTCAGCGTCGATCAGCGGGTCGCCCAGATCCGCGAGGCGGTCGCGCCGTTCGGGCCGCACGTCGAGGTGTCGGGGTTCGATGGTCTCACGGTGGACTTCGCGCGCCGTTCAGGCGCCGGGTTCATCGTGCGCGGCCTCCGCGCGGTGAGCGACTTCGAGGCCGAGCTCCAGATGGCCCACACCAATCGCAAGCTGCAGCCGGCGGTCGACACCGTGTTCCTGATGTCGGCGCTCGAGTACGGATACGTGTCGAGCAGCCTCGCTAAGGAGGTCGCCCAGTTCGGCGGCGACGTGACTCCGATGGTGCCGCCGGCGGTCGCCAATGCGCTCCGCGCGCACTTCTTGCCCCGATCCTGAGCAGCAACCTGCCCCGGCTATAATCGGCGGCGACGATCGGACGCCGAGGAGGGCGCAGCCACGGACATCCTCTTTTTGGTCGAGCGGCTCGAGTCGCTCGTCGCCACCAGCAAGAAACTGCCACTGACCAACAACGTGGTGCTCGATCAGGCCGCGCTCCTCGAGCTGATCGACCAGTTGCGCGTCTCCGTGCCGCCCGAGGTGCACCAGGCCCAGCGGGTCACCGAGGAGGCAACCCGCATCGTCGAACGGGCACGTGACGAGGGCGACGCGGTCATCGCCCGCGCCCAGGAGCAGGCTGCCCGCATGCTCGAGGAGCGCGAGCTGGTGCGGATGGCGCAGCAGCGGGCGACCGACATCATCGAGGCGGCGGCGCGCGAGTCTGCCGAGGTCCGACGCGGCGCCGATGAATACGCGGCCGGCGTCCTGATTCGCCTCGAGGGCGAGTGCATCAAGGCGCTGACCAGCATCAAGCGCGGAATCGACATGCTCGACGAGCGTCACCGACCGATCCGCGCTGACGACGCCGTGGTGCCAGCCCCCATCGACGAACGCCCGAGCGAAGCCGTTCCCGGGTCGTGACCCTCTTCAACGCAGCCGGCCTGCTCCGGGAAGCAGCTGGCGCGACTCGCGAGTACGCGCTGCGAGACCGCTACCTGTCGGTCGGTCCGGAAGTGGAGCTGGCCGGCCCGGTGAGCGGCAAGGTGCGTCTGCAGCGAACCAATCGCGGCATCCTGCTGCGCGGCTCACTCAACGCGTCGCTGCGGCGGACCTGTTCACGGTGCCTGGAACCGTTCGAGGAGGCGGTGTCGGTCACGTTGGCCGAGGAGTACCTGCCGAGCGTCGATCCCGAGCGTGGAACCCCGCTCGCGCCGCCGGCCATCGACGAAGAGGCGCTCCGATTGGACGAGCGACACCAGATCGATCTCGTACCTGTGCTGCGCGACGAGCTGGTGCTTGGCGAGCCGATGCATCCGCTCTGCCGGCCGGACTGCCCCGGCCTGTGTCCCGGCTGCGGACGCAACATGGCCGTAGGGACCTGCGACTGTTCCGCGTTCGAGCCTGACCCTCGCCTGGCGGCCCTCGCCGAGCTGCTGCCCCGCGAGACGGACTGAGCGGCATTTCCAGGGTCGATCGGTCTGTTCGCCCACTCGGCGGGCGCCCGGTATACTGCGGCGTTCCCAATTTCACGAACCTAGGTAGGAGTCACGCGTGGGCGTTCCCAAGCGAAAGGTATCCAAGTCGCGGCAGGGCGAGCGCCGGTCTCACCTGGCGATCAGCGGGCCGCCGCTCGTCGAGTGCACGCACTGCCACGAGCTCAAGCGCTCGCACCACGTCTGCCCGACCTGCGGGTACTACGACGGCCGCGAAGTCGTGAGCGTCGAGTCGACCCCGCCGGCCGACGGCCAGCGCTGACGGCTGCGCCACTGATGCGCATTGCGGTCGACGCGATGGGTGGCGACTTCGCTCCCCGCGAGGTCGTGCGCGGCGCCATCAACTACGCTGCCTCCCACGCCGACGAGGTGATCCTCGTCGGCGACGTGCCGCGCATCGAGTCCGAGATCGCGGAATACGGCCACGGGCACCCGGCGAGCCTCTCGTTCGTGGACGCCCCGGAGGTGATCGAGATGGGGGAGCACCCGGCCACCGCGCTGCGCGCCAAGCGTCGCTCATCGATTCGCGTGGCGACCGACCTCGTGCGCGATGGAGCGGCGGACGCGGTAGTGAGCGCCGGATCGACCGGCGCGACGATGGCCGCAGCCGTGTTCCGGCTGGGCCGGGTTGACGGCATCGATCGTCCCGCGCTTGCCGCCCACCTGGTCACTGCCACCGGTCCGATCATGCTGCTCGACGTGGGAGCGAACGTGGATTCGGACGCCACCAATCTCGTGCACTTCGCCGTGATGGGCTCGATCTACGCAGAGCACGTCCTCAAGGTCGATCGCCCGCGCATCGGTCTGCTCAACATCGGCGAGGAGAAGGACAAGGGAGACGCTCTCGCGCGGGAGGCGCACCGGCGGATGCGCGAGCTCGACCTGAACTTCGTGGGCAATGTCGAGGGGAACGACCTTGTCGGACATGCGGCCGACGTGGTGGTCTGCGACGGGTTCATCGGCAACGTCGTGATCAAGTTCTTCGAAGGGTTGACCGGCTATATTTTTCGATCGCTGCGGACGGACCTCCAGCAGGGACCCGTGGCGCCGCTCGCGCTCCTCGCGCTCAAGCCGGGTTTTGATCGCATGAAGCAGCGCTTTGACTATGAGCAGTACGGCGGGGCGCCGCTGCTGGGCGTTCGCGGCGTGAGCATCGTGACCCACGGTCGGGCCCGCGCCCGCATGATGGAGCACGCCATCCGGGTTGCGTCCGAGGCGGCCTCGGAACGCATCCCGCACCTCATCGGGGCGTGGACCCAGCACCACCCCGCACTGGCGCGCCGTGACGCGGCCGATATGGTCGCCGACGGTACCGAGCCGCTGGTAACCGGGCCGGGGACGGTCGGCTGAGCAAGACGGCGTCCCGCCCTCGCCGCAGCGTGCGTGCCGGTTCCGGGTTCCAGGCGCGACGTCTGGCCATGCTCGCGCTCTTCGAGGATGAGTTCCGGCCCACGGCGGCGATGAGCGCGCTGGAGCGGCTCGGTGACGACGAGGGAAGTGATTCTTCGGTGGTCGAGCACGCCCGGTCGATCGTGGCCGGGGTGCTGGCGCAGGCGGCGGCGCTCGACGCCGAGATCGGAGCGTACGCCCCCGCCATTCCAGTGAGCGAGCTCGGTCGGGTTGAGCGCACGATCCTCCGGAGCGCCGTGTGGGAGATGCTATACTCCGCCGCGACCTCGACCAGGGAGACGATTCGCGACGCAGTCTCCCTCGCCGGGACATACGCCGGGGAAGCGGCCCGCCGCCTCGTGAACGGCGTCCTCCGCAGCATTGCGGGAGCATCAGGTAGAGGAGGCTGACGGTGAGCGACGGAACCACGTATGACCGGCTCAAGAAGATCATCGTCGAGCAGCTCGGCGTCGATGAGGAAGAGGTCAACCCGCAGGCCTCATTCGTCGAGGACCTGAATGCCGACTCGCTCGACCTCGTCGAGTTGATCATGAGCCTCGAGGAGGAGTTCGGGATGGAGATCTCGGACGAGGACGCCGAGAAGATCCAGAAGGTCCAGGACGCGGTCGACTTCATCGGAGATCACCAGCAGTAGCGAACGGGGGAGATGGCCATCCCGCACCTCGACGAGCTGGGTGACCGACTCGGCATCGTCCTGCGGAATCCGGAGGCCATCCGTCAGGCGCTGGTCCACAGCTCCTTCCACAACGAGAATCCTCGACAGGTCGCCGGGCACAACGAGCGGCTTGAGTTCCTGGGGGATGCCGTCATCGGCCTGGTCGTCAGCCGACTCCTCTACGACCGCTATCCCGATGAGGACGAAGGCTTCCTGACAGCCCGCCGCGCCGCCCTCGTGAACCGGACCGCCCTGGCTGCCCTCGGCCTGCGACTGGGCCTGGATCGCCTTCTTCTCCTCGGGCGTGGCGAGACCGAGGCGGGCGGTGCTACGCGCCCCTCGCTGTTGGCCGGCGCATTCGAGGCCGTTGCCGGCGCCCTCTTCCTTTCCGAAGGGATGGTCGCCACCCGCCGCTGCCTGCGACGCCTGTTCGAGGAGCAGCTCGCCCCGGCCCCGGATGCCGGCCCGCCCAAGTCCGCCAAGAGCCAGCTCCAGGAGTGGAGCCAGCGCCATCACCACCTGAAGCCGCGCTACGAGGTGCTCGACACCAAGGGGCCGGCGCACAGCCAGACGTTCACCGTCGCCGCCGGCGTCGGTGGACGGCGCCTGGCCACCGGCCACGGCACCAGCCGACAGCGAGCCGAGGAAGAGGCGGCGGCGCTCGCCCTGGTAGCCCTCCGACACGATCGGGCGGGCCGCGACCCGGACGCCGTAGAAGCACCGGAGGAACAGACGTGAGCCGGCTCAAGGAGCTGCGGCTGCACGGCTTCAAGACGTTCGCGGATCCGACGCGGTTCGTCTTCGAGCGCGGCGTGAACGCGGTGATCGGCCCCAATGGATCGGGCAAGAGCAACATGGCCGACGCGATCCGCTGGGTGCTGGGCGAACAGTCGAACCGTTCCCTGCGCACTCGGCGCGCTGACGAAGTCATCTTCGCCGGGAGCGACGCGCGGAAGCCGCAGGGGATGGCCGAGGCGATTCTGACCCTCGACAACGCCGACGGGTGGCTCCCGCTTGATTTCGCCGAGGTGTCGATCGGTCGCCGCGCCTATCGGTCCGGCGAGACCGAGTACCTCGTCAACGGCGACCGCGCCAGGTTGAAGGACGTGGTCGAACTGCTGGCGGGCGGCAGGTTGGGGGCAAATGAGCTGGTGGTGGTCGGGCAGGGGACCGTCGATGCAGCCCTCTCGCTGCGCCCCGAGGAGCGTCGGCAGCTCTTCGAGGAGGCGGCCGGGGTCAAGAACCTCCAGGTTCGGCGCAACGAGGCGACCGGACGCCTCGCTCGCGCGCGCGACAACCTGAGCCGAGTCTCCGATGTGATCGGCGAGCTGCGCCCCCAGGTCCGGAAGCTCGCCGTGCAGGCGCAGCACCAGCAGGAGCATGACGCCCTGGGTCAGCGCGCCCGGCTACTGGTCACCGAGGAGGCTCGCCGCCGCGAAACAGCTGCGCGAGATGCGCTCGGCGATGCCCGCCGCGCCGCAGCTGTCGCCGCTGCCGCACTCGACGAGTTTCGGGCCGCCCAGGACGCGGGTCGGGAGCAGCTCTCCGCCGCCGAGCGCGCCTATTGGGAGGCCGAATCGATTGCCCGTGCTGCCGCGGAGCGTGGCGGCTCGACCCGTGAGACCCTCATCCGCGCCGAGGGTCGCGCCGAGACGTTGTCCGCCCGCGCCGCCGAGGTGGCCGAGTCGATCGCGCGGCGCGGCGCCGAGCTCGCCGCCCTCGATGGGCGACTCCGCGACTTCGCGCAACCCGATGCCCCGGATGTGGACGCTGCGATTGCGGCATCGCAGCGGGCAGAACGCGAGTGGCAGGGAGCGGTCGAGGTGCTGGCGTCGGCGGACGCTGCGCTGCTGGCGGCCGAGGATGCGCTGGCGCGGGCTCGCCTGCGCCACGCGACGCGCATCGCCGGGGAGGCACGCCGCGGCGAGCTGCTCGCTCGTGCCGAGACGCTGCGAAGTCGGATCGAGCGCGAACTCGCGACCACCACCGCGGCGATCGCTGGCTTCGAGCAGGCGAGCGTCGCCGCCGGGGCCGTCCTGGCCGCGGCGGAGCGAGCGGCTGCGGTGGCACGCGAGGGAGCGGAACGGGCGGTGTCGGAGTACGACGCGGCCGCCCCTCGCGCCGATGACGCCCGGGTCGCGGCTTCGTCACTGGCGGAGCGGGTTGGCGCGCTGCGCTCAGAACTCGAGGCGCTCCACGAGCGGGCCGAGCGGGGCAGCCGCCTTGGGACGCTGCTCACCGCCGCCGGTTGGCGCACGCTGCTGGATGCCATCGACGCACCGGAGGCAACCTGGCCGGCCATCGAAGCGGTGGTCGGTGGGGAGCTTGAGCAGGCGCTCGTCTGGCAGGACGGCGACCTGGTCGAACGGCTGGCGGAGGCCCGTGGCAGCGTGCGCCTGGTAGCCGCAACGGGAGGCGGGGACGCGACGCAGCACGCTGCCGACCGCACGGCTGCCCTTGCGGCGGTGCGCGGCGAACACACTCTCGCTGAGTGGATAGGCGCGGAGTTGGCACCGCTTGTGCTGCAGCGTGCCGTGATCGCTCCGGACGTCGGCGCGCTCCTGCGTGGCTGGCGAGCCCTGCCGCCCGGATGGTGTGCCGTCACCGCGCACGGCGACCTCGCCGACGGACGGGGCCTCGTGGCGGTGCGCGGCAGGGCCGACGCGCCAAGCGCGGAGGGAGCCAGGCAGCATGCCCGTCGCCGCGAGGTGGCCGAGGCGCTGAGGCAGCTCGAGACCGCGCACGCGGCCGCCCGTCAAGCCGCCGCCGTCACCCTCACCGCCCTCAACGAGGCGGGAAGACAACGAACGCTCGCCCTGGCCGAGCAGGACCTGGCGGACCGCCGCCTGGGACAGGCGCGATCCGAGGCCGAGGTGATCGAGACCAGCCTCGCGAGGGCGCGCCGTGACGGTAGCGACCTGGCGATCGAACTGGAGCAGGCACGCGCATCGGAGTTCCAGGCACAGGGGACGCCAGGTTCGACCGAGTCCGATGAGGAGATCGCGCCGCTGACGCTGATTGCCGAGCAGGCGCGCTCTGCCCGAGACGCAGCGGCAGCCAACCGCGACCGATATCGGGACGCGTGGCGCGCGGCGCGCGGCGCGGCCGAGGAGGCGGAGCGGCGCTCGGGCGGGCACCGCCAGGAACTCGCCAACCTGGAGGCTCGTCGCGCGCAGCTCGCCGCGGCCGTCCCCGGCGACGAAGCGGCGTTGGGCTCCCTCGAGGCTGAGCGGGCTACGGCCGAAGCGGCGTTGGCCGCGGCCCAGGTCGCGGACCAAGCCACCGCGATGGATCGCGCGGCTGCAGATGCCGAGCGCGATCGCCTGCGCGCCGAGCTTCTGGAGCTGGAGCGCTCGCGCGGCTCGGTCGGCGATCGGCTGGCTGACCTGGAGCGCGCCGCACAGGCGGCCGCGATCGAAGCGTCGCGCCAGGAGGAGGTCCTGGCCGCGCTCGCGCGTGAACGTGACATGACGCTCGAATCGCTCGATCTCGCGGGCGCACCGACCGATGCCGTCGAGCTCGAGCAGCCACGTGCCGCCGAGATCGCTGCGCTCGCGACTCCGGACCTGGCGACCGAGCTGCGCCGCGTTCGACGGACGCTGGCGCAGATTGGACTGGTCAACCCGTTCGCGGTCGAGGAGCACCGGGAGATGGCGGAGCGCCTCAACGGCCTCGCTGCGCAGGACACGGATCTGACCGCGGCGATCACCGCCACCGAGGAGCTGATCACGCGCCTGGACGCGGAGATCACCGCCATGTTCCAGGCGGCGTTCACGGCGATCGGTGCGAAGTTCGACGAGTTCTGCCAGGCGCTGTTCGGCGGTGGATCCGCGTCGCTCCAGCTGTCGGAGAGCGAGGATGGAGATGCGCCGGGCGGCATCGAGATCACCGTGCGCCCACCGGGGAAGCGCACGCAGCGACTCACCATGCTGTCGGGTGGCGAACGCGCGCTGACCGGTGTTGCGCTGCTATTCGCCATGCTCAGCGTCAACCCGGTCCCGTTCTGCATCCTTGACGAGGTCGATGCGGCGCTCGATGAGGCGAACATCGGCCGATTCGCCAGCGCGCTGCGGATGCTGTCAGAGCAGATCGACTTCGTGGTGATCACCCACAACCGGGCAACGATCGAGATCGCCGACACCATCTACGGGGTGACCATGACCGATGCCGCGGTCTCCAGGGTGCTCTCGCTGCGTCTCGCCGACCTGCCCGTCGAGGTGGCCATCGGATGATGCGGCGGCCCCGCCGCGAGCCGAGCGGCCTGGGGCTTCGAGCGCAACCCCAGGGACTCGGGGCGCGGTTACGCTCCGTCTTCCTCGGGCCGACCGATGCCGCCACCTGGGAGCAGGTCGAGGAGGAGCTGATCGCTGCGGACGTAGGCGCGGTCACGACGCTCGAGCTGGTGGATGCAGCGCGCAGCCGCAGCGGCCCGACCGGTGCCGATGCCCGCAGCG
>JBBEBK010000117.1:0-2574 GCA_040882375.1 Chloroflexota bacterium | reverse complement strand
GAGCACGAACACGGGAATCTGTCGCTCGGTCTTCGCCTGGTACTGCGCGTAGTCGGGCCACGTTGCGACGGCGCGCGCCCACCAGATGGCCTTCTCGTCGCCGGCGACCTCCCGCGCGAGGTAGTCGCGCTTGGTGGCGCGGTCCTGGAGTTCAACTCGAGGATTCATCGCGAGGTTGTAGTACCAGCCGGGGTTCTTCGGGGCGCCGCCGAGCGAGGCGATCACCGCGTAGGCGCCCAGGTGTTCCACGCGCATGAGCGGCGTCTTGCGGAGCTTGCCGGTCTTCGCGCCGACGGAGGTCAAGACGATGACAGGCCTGCCCCGCAGATCCCCGCCCTCCTCCCCGTTGGTCGCCTCGTACTGGGCGACGTGCTCGCGCGACCACGCGGATGCGCCGGGTTCGTATTCGCCGACGAGTGGCATGTCGCCATTGTCGTCGACTGCGTGGCCGCTATCATCGGTCCGATGGCAAAGACCACGGCCAAGGCGCCGACTCCCATCGAGCCGGAACTCCCGCGCGGGCGCACTGCGCCGCTCGACGATGCGGAGGCCGACGAGCTCTTCCGCGAGGGCGTGGCGCTCTTCAACGCGAGCCGCTACTGGCACGCGCACGAGTCCTGGGAGACGCTCTGGCGTGCGGCGCCCGAGGAGCAGCGCGACTTCTACCAGGGGCTGATCCAGATTGCGGCCGGGCTGCTCCATCTCCAGCGCCGCAACGCGCGCGGAGCGCGCAACAAGCTCGCCGACGGGCTGGCCAAGCTGCGGCCGTACGAGCCGGCGCATCGGGGGATCTTCCTGAGCGAGCTGATCGGTCGGTCGCAGCTGATCCTGGGCGCGCTGGAACAGGGACAGATGCCCTATCTCGTCCCACCGGTGATCCGGTACACGGAGGCCCGGGTCGTGGGCTCCGACTTCGACCGATGACGCCCCCGGAGAAGTTCCGCACGGAGCACGATTCGATGGGCGAGGTTCAGGTCCCGGCCGACGCCAGGTGGCGCGCCCAGACGCAGCGCGCCGTCGAGAACTTCCCGATCTCTGGGCATGGACTTGAGCGAGCGCATATCGAGGCGCTGGGACGCATCAAGGCGGCGGCCGCCAAGGTGAACGGCGAGCTGGGCGTCCTGGACACCGAGACCGCCGGCGCCATCGAACGGGCGGCCGAGGAGGTGGCCAAGGGCACGTGGGACGCGCACTTCCCGATCGACATCTTCCAGACCGGCTCGGGCACGAGCAGCAACATGAACGCCAACGAGGTGATCGCTTCGCTGGCCTCCGAGCGGCTTGGCCGCGATGTGCATCCCAACGATCATGTGAACGCCAGCCAGTCGAGCAACGACGTCTTCCCCTCGAGCATCCACCTGGCGGCCACGAGTGGGGTGGTGAAGCACCTGATCCCCGCCCTCGACCATCTGGCCGATGCGCTGGAGGCGAAGCGCGACGAGTTCGCATCGGTCGTCAAGTCCGGTCGAACCCACCTGATGGACGCCACGCCGGTCACGCTGGGGCAGGAGTTCGGCGGCTACGCGGCGCAGGTCCGCACCGGTGTCGAGCGGCTGCATGCGGCGCTGCCGCGCCTGGCCGAGCTGCCGCTTGGCGGGACCGCGGTGGGCACCGGTATCAACATGCCCGCCGGCTTCGCAGGGAGGGTGATCGAGGAGCTGCGACGCGACACCGGCCTCCCGCTCACCGAGGCGCGCAACCACTTCGAGGCGCAGGGCGCCCAGGATGGGCTGGTGGAGACATCGGGCCAGCTGCGGACGGTGGCGGTGAGCCTGTACAAGATCGCCAACGACCTGCGCTGGATGGGATCCGGGCCATCGGCCGGCCTGGCCGAGATCGCGCTGCCGGACCTGCAGCCGGGCTCGTCGATCATGCCCGGCAAGGTAAACCCGGTGATCCCCGAGGCGGTCTGCATGGTCTGCGCGCAGGTGATCGGCAACGATGCGGCGATCGCCTTCGGCGGGGCTGCGGGCAACTTCGAGCTCAACGTGATGCTCCCCATGCTGGCCCGCAACATCCTAGAATCGATCCGGCTGCTCTCCAACGTGTCCCGGCTGTTTGCAGACCGATGCGTCCGCGGGATCACCGCCAACGCGGAGCGTGCCCGCCAGTACGCGGAGAGCTCGCTCTCGATCGTCACGCCGCTCAACCGGTTCATCGGCTACGAGGAGGCGGCGAAGGTCGCCAAGCAGGCCCTTGCCGAGGGCAAGACGATCCGGCAGGTCGTCCTGGAGCGTGGCTACCTCGATGCCGGCAAGCTCACCCTCGAGCAGCTCGACGAGGCGCTCGATGTGCTTCGGATGACCCAGCCCGAGGATTAGGCAGGAGCCAGCAGATGTACGTCGTCGAGGACGAGACGTTTCGGCAGGCAAGGTCCATCCTCGTATCTCTGGCGCGGGAACTCACCGGCCAGAAGAAGTCCGGGTCCGATTCGCCGATCGACCTCCCGGCGCTCATCCGGCGCGCGGCCGACGCCGACCTGCCGGCGGGTGGCGAGGCCGCGTATCTCTCCTCTGTCGCAGAGACGCTTGAGCGGCTGTTCCCGATCGAAGAGCTCTTCCCCCGCAGGCGCAG
>JBBEBK010000116.1:9942-17075 GCA_040882375.1 Chloroflexota bacterium | reverse complement strand
TCCCCGCTCCAGCGCTTCCCAGTAAGCCCGCCAGCCGCCCCAGGAGGTGATCTCCCGATGGCCGGTGGTCATCTCCTCGGGGAAGAGGATGCCGTCCACCCAGCGGCCGTCCTCCAGCTCGACGGGGCCCTTGTACAGGCCGGGCGGCTCACCGGCCTCGACCGCGGCCCAGACCTCGTCCGGCAGGCGATAGAACTCGCCGGGCACGCTGATTCCGCCCTCCTCGACGCGGTACATCCCCGGATGCACGTCACCGATCGAGAAGATCCGGTAGTGCGGTGACGTGCGGAACTCGCCGAGGAAGTCGGCCCCGTCCAGGTTCGGATGCAACTTGAGGCCGCGCATGAGGGTTCCGTTGACGAACAGATCGACGGGCATGGGCCCTCCTCCTGATGGGATGTGGAGTGGGCGGGCCTCGGAGAGCCCGGCCACTCGATTGCGGGGGCGGCCGACTCAGGCGGCGCGCTCCTCCTCGGTCGGCGGCGTGGTGACCGCCTTCCACAGGGCTGAGCCTCCGACACTGCCCTCGCGGTAGGCAACCACCCAGATCACCACGGCGGCGAACAGGTAGCCGAGGTAGACCTCGTTGGGTGCCCGGAAGGCGATCCCGTCAGCGAAGCTGATGGTCAGCCCTGCCGGATCGTGGATCAGGCCGATGGCGGCCAGGCCCGCCGCCACCACGCAGTAGAAGATGGCGCGCGAATACTGCTTGTCGATCACGAAGACCGCGATCGCTCCCAGCATCAGGCCGGCCAGCACGGCGCCCGACCCGAGGATGCTCATCCCGTTGTACAGGACGCCATTCCCTGCGAGTTTCTCCAGCATGCCCGCAGCGGCCGCATTCGTCCCGGCGGCACCAAGCGCCCCGTCGACGTACGTCTGCGCCCACTGTGCGATGTTCGGTACCAGGGCCAACACGATCGCCGGCGCATGCCGGGCGACGGAGGTCTGGAACGCCTGGGCGCCGATCACCAGCCCGATGAAGAGCAGGATCGGGAAGAGTGCCGCGGCCGGGATGGTCGCCAGCAGGATGCCGACGGTGCCGGTCAGGCAGATCAGGGCGATGACCACGCCGGTGGCCAGCGAGTAGCCGATGCGTCCGCCGACCGCCTTCCAGCCGGGGTGGCCGATATAGACGGCGGGCGGGAAGGGGCTGCCCAGGAAGGAGCCGACCACGGCCCCCAGACCGTCAGCAACCAGGATGGAGCGGAGGTTGTAGTCGTCTCCGCCTGCGGCGGCGCTCTCGACGTTGTTCATCCCCTCGGTGAAGTTGTAGACGCCGAGCGGGATGGCGGTGGCGAGCAGCGGGAGGGCATCGCTCAGATTGGCGAGCACCTCGGTCCCGAACTGGGGGAGGTGGATCCCGAAGTTCTTGAACGACGCATCGATGTTGGCCGGGTCAAGGCCGGTCCAGCCGAACCAGAAGTAGGAGGCCCAGCCCATCAAGGTGCCGACCACGATCGCCGCCAGCCCTCCGGGGATCCCGAACGGCAGACGAACGCCGGCCGTCCAGGAGAGCAGGATGATCGCGAAGGTCGCAAGCGCAATCCAGGCCGCCTCGAACATGCGGAAACCGGCGGCCATGCTGATGAACGCGATCGAGATGCCGGCCAGGGTGCCGAGCATCGCCGCCCGCGGCGTGTACTTGCGAATCGTGGGGCCCACGAAGGCGCCGATCAGGACCACGATGCCGATGAAGAAGGCCCACACCAGTCCGGTCGTGTAGGCCTTGATCACGTCGCCGGTCGAGATCAGCACCGGCAGCATGATCACGAAGGTCACGAAGAAGTAATGCGGCACGCTCGGCCCGTAGGGCATCGCCGCGACGTCGTCGCGTCCCTCCTTCTGGGAGAGTCGATACGCGAGGTACGCGTACCAGATATTGCCCAGCGGCAGCGCAATCGCAAGTGCGGGCAGGATGCGGCCATAGACGGTGCCGGCATCCAGGCCGATGACGAAGAGCATCAGGCCCGAAAGCACCAGCACATTGAGCAGCACGTTGGTGCCAAGTCCGAAGAAGGCGTTCCAATCGCCTGGTACCCACAGTTTTGGCTTGTAGTTGTTCACGAGTTCTCCTTTACCTCCTCCCCCAATCGACGGTCGAACGCCACCCCCTATGGCGGGTGACTGACGGGCGGATCCAGCGTCGGTCCAGCCACCTCGTTAAGCGGACGTGCCGGCCTTCGCCGGCTTGCCGATGGCCTCCAGGAAGGCCGCCGAGTCGCTGACCCAACCGAAGATGCCGCCCTGCGCCTTGATCATCTCCAGGGCGACACGCTGGAACTCGGGAAAGTAGGACGCCACCGCGTCGGAGAGCACGCACGCGTCGTAGCCGCGGTCGTTGGCCTCCCGCACGCTGGTCTGCACGCAGACCTCGGTGGTGACGCCGCAGAAGATCAGCTTCTCGATGCCCGTCATCTTGAGGATGGCGTCCATATCGGTGGCGTAGAAGGCGCCCTTGCCGGGCTTGTCGACCACCGGCTCGCCATCGATCGGGTAGACCTCCTCGACGATGTCGTGCCCCTTCGAACCGCGGACCAGCAGGCGGCCCATCGGTCCCTCGTCACCGATGTGCAGGGACGGATTCCCGCGCCGGTACTTGGCCGGGGGCAGGTCGGACAGGTCGGGGCGATGCCCCTCGCGGGTGTGGATCACGAAGATGCCCGCCTCGCGGCAGGCCTTCAGCACGCGCTCCGCAGCGGGCAGGGCGTCAAGCAGGAGCGAGGTGTCGTTGCCGAGCGACTCACCGAAGCCGCCCGGGTACACGAAGTCGCGCTGGAAATCGATCATCACCAGCGCCGTCTTCTTGGGATCGAACTCGAAATCGTACGGCTCGGCTCTCATGGTTGCCATGTGCGTGGGGAACCTCCTTCTAACTGACCGATGCGGGTGCCGGGTCGGTGACGATCCGCGTCCCCGACTCGCCCGCGAATGCTCGTTCCAGGCTCGACGGCGAGGTGATCAGGACCTCTGATCCACCGTGCTCCAGGAACGTGATGGCTGCCTCGACCTTCGGGCCCATGCTGCCCCGCGGGAATTCGCCCTCCTCCAGGTACCTGCTCGCTTCCGAGACCGTCAGCCGATCGAGGAGCCGTTCGTCCGGCTGCCGGAAGTGGATCGCCACACGCTCAACGCCGGTCGAGAGCACGAGGAGCGGGATTCCAAGGCTGGCGGCGAGCAGCGCCGATGCGAGATCCTTGTCGATCACCGCTTCCACTCCCCGGTAGCCGGCCGGGTCGGTCTCGACCACGGGGATCCCCCCGCCTCCGGCGGCGATCACGACGAAGCCGGCCTGCACCAGCGCCCTGATCTGTTCGGTCTCCACGATCCGCAGGGGATGCGGCGATGGGACGATCCGTCGGAAGCCTCGACCAGAGTCCTCGACCATCGACCACCCCTCGACGGTGCGCTTCGTCTCGGCCTCTTCGGCGGAGTAGGCAGGACCGATCGGCTTGGTCGGATCAGTGAATGCCGGGTCGCGCTCATCGACCACGACGTGGGTCAGCACGCAGGCCACCTGGTCACGAATGCCGCGGCTACCGAGCTCGTTGAGGAGCGCGTTGCCAAGGATGTGGCCGATACCGCCCTGTGAATCCGCGACCGACATGTCGAGCGAGAGGCGCGGTATCGGCGACGAGTCGCCGACCAGCTCGGAGCGGAGCAGGATGAAACCGACCTGTGGACCGTTACCGTGGGTGACCACCACCCGCCAGCCGTCGGCCACCAGGGAGGCGATATGGCCCGCCGTCTCCACCGCGTTCTCGAACTGCTCCGCGATGGTGCCGCGCTGGCCGTCGCGAATGAGCGCATTGCCTCCGATGGCGATCACCGCGCTGCGCTCCATCAAGCGGCCCCTGGCACGCCGAGGTCGGCGGCGAGCCCGCGCAGCGCGTCGGCGAAGCAGTCGAGCGGAGCGCGGGCGATCCCGGCGCCGATCTGGCCAACCCCCGGCAGTTTGTGGGCGATGCCGGTGTTGATGACCGGCTGCACGTCGCTCTCCACGACACGCCGCGCGTCGATGCCGGTCGGTGTGCCGGCGAAGCCGAGCGGTGGCAGGGCGAACGCGGGGTTGCGTTCGAGCGTGATGCGGTACATCTCGCGGGTGAAGTTGAGCGCGTCGGAGGCGGTGCCGCCCACGAAGCGCACGATCGCCGGCGCGGCGGCCATGGCGAATCCTCCGATGCCACAGGTCTCGGTGATGGCGCTGTCGCCGAGGTCGGGATTCGCGTCGTCCGGTCCGTAGCCGGGAAAGTAGAGGCCGTCGGGCACGCCGACCGGCGCCGTGAACCACGTGTCGCCGGTCCCCGACAGGCGCACCCCGAACTCGACCCCGTTGCGACTCATGGCGGTGACCACGGTCGATCCGCGAATCCCATGTCCGGCATCGAGGGTCGTCTTGCAGGCAGCCATCGAGAGGTTCAGGAAGAAATGGTCGTTCCCCCGCAGGAACTCGAGCACGGCCTCCGCCTCGCTCGGAGCGACGCGTACGAGGGCCGGGGCCAGCGACCGCACCAACAGAGAGGTCGCAGCCACGTTTCGGTTGTGTCCTTCGTCGCCCATCTGCAGCGCCTGGGCGGTGATGCTCTTGAGATCCAGCGGTCCCGTCGCTGTCAGCGTCCGTCCCAGCACGGGACCGAGCTCATCGCGGAACCAGCGCAGCCGTGCGAGCACCGACTCGTCGTAGGCGCCGAAGCGCAGGACCTTGCCGAGTCCCTCGTTGAGGGTCGCGAAGGCGCGGTTGCCGCCAGCCCCGTTCTCGACCACCACGACCGGCATCGACGGCGACACGATTCCGGCCATCGGCCCGACCGCACCGTGGTGATGGCAGGAGTCGAACGCCACCTCCCCGTGCTCGGCCATCTTCTCGGCTGCCGCAGGATCCGCTGCCCATCCCTCGAACAGGATCGCGCCGATGATCGCGCCTCGCATCGGTCCGCACATTCGCACCCAGGCGATGGGTGGACCACTGTGCAGCAGGGTGCGGCCAGCGAGCGCCGGAATCACCGAGCCGGCCGGTTCCACGCCAACCAGCACGGGGCCGGCACCCAGGATGCGCTCGAGCGCCTGGCGGTTGCCTTCGGCCACGACGGTGCCGATCGGGTCGTCGAGGTCGTCTTCGAGGCGCGCCAGGATCAGGCCGAGTTCACGATCGGCTCCGGCTGGCGGGCGCCAGTCCAGGTTGAGCACCACACCCCCGGCCGCGGCGATCGGCTCCGCGAACCCGGCCAGTCCAATGTTGATGGCCCGCACGCCGCCCAGCAGGTCCGACACTCCTGCGGCCATCAGCGTGGCACCTCCGCAAGGGATGCCCGGCGCGCAATCTCGCCGGCGAGCTGCGCCGCACGTGCGTTGCTGGTGGCGACGAGTACGCCGGCGTCAGCCAACACGGATCGCTGACGCGCGAGGCCCTGGGGATCGGCTTCGGTGCCGCACACCGAGGCGACCACGGTCAGGCCGCGTCCAGCCTTTTCGGCGGCGGCACGCGCGGCTGCAATGGCCGGGAGCAGGGCGCCGGCGGGGTCCGGATGGGAGGCGTAGCCCAGGACGATGTCGAGCAGGATCACCGCCGCGGTTGAATCTGCCCCCACCGCCTCGATCTTCTCGCTTCGCAGCCGCGGGTCGATCATCGGGTGGGGGCGTCCGACGGTGTACTCATCGTCGCCAAGGTCGATGATGGTGTGCGGACCCAATCCCGCATCCATCCCGCCCAGCACGACCCTGGCCTCGCCCGCAAGGGAGCCGCCGCTGAAGAGCCCGACAATCGATGTCTGCCCTGGCACCAACCCTGCGGCCGCGGCAGAAGCTGAGTTACCTGCAGCGCCCTCCGCGGGCAGTGCCGCATCGATCCCGGCCAGGCGCGCCGCCAGCAGCGCAGCCTCCTCGAACGTTGCCGCCGGGTGGGAACCCGCGCTGCGGATGGCATCGGGGTCGCCGCCGAGAAAGTTGATGACCACCGGCTTGGGGGCTCGTGCGGCCGCATCCAGGATACGGGTGGCCACCTCGGCCGCCGGGGGCTTCGAGATGAGGACGACCACGGCGGTGCCCGGGTCGGCCACGAGCCGATCCAGCGCGGCAAGCATCATCGCGCCGCCCACCTCCAGGTGCAGGTCACGCCCACCGACGCCGATCGCCTGCGAAACGCCGGCACCCAGGGCATCGAGCAGGCAGGTGACCTGTTGCAGCCCGGTACCGCTGGCCCCGATAAGCCCGACGTTGCCGCGCCGTACGGCGTTGGCGAAGCCGAGCGGCACGCCGTCGAGGATGGCGGTGCCGCAGTCGGGCCCCATCACCAGGAGGCCCTTCCGCAGCCCCAGGGCCTTCAGTTCGACCTCGTCCTCGATCGGCACGTTATCGCTGAAGAGGAAGACATGCATTCCGCGCTTCAGCGCCTTAAAGGCCTCAGCGCTGGCGTACCTTCCCGGCGTGGAGATCAGCGCGAGGTTCGGTTCGGAGAGCTCGCCAACCCCCTCGGCGATCGTCGCCGCAGCAACCCGATCCTCCGCTCCGGGAGCCTCGGCGGCGACGGAGCGCATCAGCTCGGCGGCGCGCTCCATGGCGGCTTGCGCGGCGTCCGGTTCGGCCGCAACGGCCACCACCAGGTCATTGGGGCCGGCACCGGGATCCAGGCCTTCGGCGAGCCCCGCCTCGATGAGGATCGCCATGTTCGCCGGCGTGGCCATCACCAGTCCTGCGCGATGAACCCCCGGCAATTGCTCGATCTCCGACGCGATGCGCATCAGCTCTACTGAATCCCGGTAGGCGTTTCGGAAGACCCGTTGCCGAACCACGCTCACGCCGCCGCCTCGGAGCGGCGGCCAGCCGCATGCCGGACCCGCTCCGCGAGCCCGGTCCGGTCAACCTGCAGGCCGAGTAGCAGCCCGAGCAGCAGGTCGGCACCTGAGCTGGCGCCCCAGCGGAGGGCGCTGGAGACGGCAGCCTGGCGACGTGACTCCGCTGCGTCCAGCAGCCCGTGGGCGGCCGTGTGCACCCGTTCGGCGAACTCGCCTCGTCCGGCGTGCAGGAGGAACGCCTCCGCCACCGTGGTCGTTCGACCTCGAGCGAGAGCTCCAACGCTGCGGCCGAAAGGGGGCGCAGTCGCGTGCCTGCTGGCCGTCAACCCGGCCAGCAGGCCG
>JBBEBK010000116.1:0-9932 GCA_040882375.1 Chloroflexota bacterium | reverse complement strand
CCCCCCCCCCCCCCCCCCCCCCCCGACCAGCAGGTCGTCACCGGACGGTGTAGCCCCGGGGCCGAGGCCGATGAGGGGCGCGGCAGCGAGCGTGGCACCGATCACGTTGTCGCGATGGAGCGCTTCGAGGAGATCGGCAAGGTGCGTCGCGACGGTGCGCACCAAGATGGAGTCTGCTGGCGGATGCGGGCGCGACAGCGCGACGAGCAGGGGCCCGAGGCCCGCCTCGGGGGCAGTGTCGCGCGCCAGGTCGAGCGCGCTGTCGAGGCGGTATCGCTGCGTGGAGCGAGACAGTTGCTGCAGGACAGGCATGACCGGCGACCAGCCTGCGGCCGCACTGAGCGAGATTGTCACGCCTGCCGACGGGATGGCCAACAGCTCGCCGTCCCCAATCACGCGCATCCCGGGTCGCACGCCGATTCGGTCAAGCGGCGTCTCGGTTGCCAGCATCACGCCGTTGGGAAGGCCGCCCGCGGTCGCGCCAGCCAGCGTGACCAGACGGCCACCCGACGAGATATTGACGACCGACCGATGGACGCTCAGCACGGTTCCCGAGAAGCCGCGGGTGCGGACGTCACAGCAGACCGCCTGGCTGATACGGGTGGCCGCCAGGACGAGCGCTACGCCGGTGCACTCTTCGGTTGGGGCCGCGCTGGGAAGACCCGTCATCGCCGGCCATGCTAGGGTCGCTGGCCCGTGCCGGTCATTAGCAACTCTTGCCATTGCGGAGCGGGATACCTGTGCCAAAATGACAGGCCATGACCGACTCGATCTCACTGGCACGCGCGCTGCAGCTCCCGCCACTCCGTGACGCGCGGGTTGTCGCCGGAGGGGCCGGGATGGAGCGCCCGATCCGTCACGAGAACGAGATGTAGGTGCCGGACATCCTGCCATGGGTCCGACCCGATGAGCTGCTGCTCACGACCGCATACCCTCTCCGGGACGAGCGAGCGGCACTGGCAACGCTCGTTCCGGAGCTCGCGGCCAGGGGCCTGGCAGGGATCGCGGTCAAGCCGGACCGCTACCTTGGGCGCATACCCGAGTCGATGCTGGCCGCGGCCGACGCCTGTGACTTTCCGCTCATTGAGCTGCCCCCCGCCAGCTCGTTCAACGAGATCATCAGCTCGGTCCTCTCCGTGATCCTCAACGAGCAGAGTCTGCGGCTGCAGCGGGCTGCCGAGATCCACGATCGGCTGACCAACATTGTTCTCGGCGGTGGGGGGCTGCGCGAGATCGCGGTCACCGTCGGGGAACTGATGAACAGGGCGGTGGTGATCGTCGATCAGCACGGCGCGGTCGTGACCGGCTCCGGCGAGCTTCCGCACGAAGGCGTCCCGGACGGTGCGATCGCCCACGCGTCAGCGATGGGCGGTGGCCGGGCGGTCTCGATCAATGTCGACGATAGCGAGGCGACACTCCAGCCGATCCTGGTCGACGGCGAGCCCTACGGCGGCCTGGTCGTGCTTGCGGCCCTTGAGCAGCTCAACGAGGATGACCTCGAAGCGCTCCAGTTCGCCGCGACCGTGGCGGCCCTCCGCCAGGTGCAGGCGCGTGCCGTGGTCGAGGATGATCGGCGCTTCCAGGCGGTCTGGCTCGAAGAGCTCGTCGGCAGGCACCTGACCGATCGGGGCGTCCTCGCCGAGCGAGCCTCGGCCTTCGGGTGGGATCTATCCGTTCCGCGAGCCGTGCTGCTGGCACAGGTCGACGGTGCCGCTGGTGCCGAGGCGGCCACCGTGCGTGTCCTGGCGGACGCGGCGCGACGTACGCTCGGCTCGCAGGCCATCGTCTGGGAACGGAGTGCGCAGGCCGCGGCCCTGCTCGCCCCGCGGCGTCCCGACGCCCCCGGGCTCGAGGAGCGCGCACGTGCCCTGCGACGAGAGGTCGCCCGGCAACTGCCCGGCATGCCGCTCAGGGTCGGGATCGGCCGGCTGCGCTCCGATCCGCTGCTCCTCCCCGAGAGCCACGTCGAGGCGAGGCGCGCGCTCGAGGTCGCCCGGTGGCAACACCGGGGCGAGGCGGTCATGTTCGAGCGGATGGGCCTCGACCGCCTGCTGGCGAGTTGCGGTGACGATGAGCTTGCGGCGTTCCGCGAAACGATGATCGAGCCGCTGCTGGCGTACGACCGGCGCCATCTATCGGCGCTGGTCGAGACGCTGGAGGCGTACGTCGCGACCCGCAATGCGGCGGAGACCGCGCGGAAGCTGTACATCCACTACAACACCGTGCGCAGCCGGCTGGCCCGCATGGAGGAGCTCATCGGGCCGTTTCTCGGCGACCCGGACCGGATGATCGACCTCGCGGTCGCGATCCATATTCACCGGCGAGGACGCTGATACGCGGCGGCGCGGTATACTTCGCGAAACCTTTAAGGACGGTCCTGAGAGACCTCCAAGGAGTCGATCGGATGCTCGATATCGCCGGTACCCCTTCCGTCAGCCATCGGCCCTCGGCCGGTGGCTCTGTTGTTTCCTGGCCGGGGGCAGGGACGAAGCCGGCGGCGAGCTGGCCGCATCGTCATCTGCTCGACGTGGACCAGCTGTCGCGGGATCAGTTGGTGGCGTGCCTGGATCTGGCGGTCGAGATGCGGGAGCGTCGAGCGCGCCGCGAAACCCTCGACCTGCTCCGCGGCGAGGTCGTCGGTCTTGCGTTCTGCGAGCCATCGACGCGGACTCGCGTGAGCTTCGAACTCGCGGCAGAGGCGCTCGGCGCCCAGGTGGTCGAGCTTCCGATCGATGTGAGCAGCGTCACCAAGGGCGAGTCACTGATCGACACCCTGCGAACGCTCGAGCGCACGGGCGTATCGACGGTCATCCTGCGCCACGGCATGAGCGGCGCCCCCTACCTGGCGGCCCGTGCGGTCTCACTGCGCATCGTGAATGCCGGTGACGGACTGCACGCCCATCCCACACAGGCGCTCCTCGACGCCATGACCCTGCGTGAGGCGCTCGGCACGCTCGAGGGGCGAAAGATCGCGATCGTCGGTGACATCGCGCACTCGCGAGTCGCCCGTTCCAACCTGCACGCCCTGACGGCGCTGGGCGCATCGGTCTGGCTGGCCGGGCCGCCCGCCTGGGTGCGCGGCTTCAGCGGCTGGCCGGGAGTACATGTCGCGCAGAAACTCGAGGACGCGCTGGAGGGTGCCGACGCGGTGATGGCGCTGCGCATCCAGCTCGAGCGCGAGGCGGGCGGTGGAGTGCCGTCGCTGCGCGAATACACCGCGCGCTGGGGCCTCGACGCGGACCGCCTGCAGGCTGCTCGACCGGAGGCCCCGGTCCTGCATCCGGGGCCGACCAACGAAGGGATCGAGATCACCTCCGAGTTGGCGGCCAGCGAGCGTAGCCTCATCGGCACGCAGGTCGTCAACGGCGTGGCGATGCGCATGGCGGTGCTCGCACTCCTCGCTCAATGAGCCGCTTCGGGTCGCTGACCGATCCGCCCACCGCGTTCCTGCTCCACGGCATGCGAGTGGTCGATCCGGGCGACGGGACCGATACCATCGGCCACCTGGCGGTCCTCGATGGACGCATCGTCGAGGCCGCCGAGCTGCCGCCGGACGCGCCGCGCCTGGACGGCGCTGGCCTGGTCGCCGCGCCTGGCCTGTGCGATCTCCACGCTCACCTGCGCGAGCCGGGCATGGAGCGGGCCGAGACGATCGAGAGCGGCGCCCGCGCCGCCGCACACGGCGGCTACACCACGGTCTGCGCCATGCCGAATACCGATCCCCCGCTCGACGAGCCGGCGCGCGTCGGCATGGTGCTCGGCCACGCCCGCGGGTGTGCCTGCCGGGTGCGGGTGGTGGCCGCGGCCACTCGAGGCCGCGAGGGCGAGCGGATCACCGAGATCGGCGAGTTGGCCCAGATGGGCATCGTCGGCGTGAGCGATGACGGACAGGCGATCGCTTCGGGACGCGTCGCCCGCGGCCTGCTCTCCTACCTGGGACCGCTGGGCCTTCCGCTCATCGAACACGCGGAGGACCCCAGCCTGGCCGGCGGGACGGTGATGCGCGCCGGCCCGCTCGCGACACGGTTGGGGCTGGCCGGCTGGCCGGCCAGCGCGGAGCTGGCGATCGTCGAGCGCGACATCGCCCTTGCCGAGGAGACCGGCGGATGGATCCACTTCACCCACCTGTCGACCGCGGTCGCGCTCGACGCGGTGCGCCGCGCGAAGGCGCTGGGTGCGCGGGTCACCTGCGATGTCACGCCGCATCACCTGGCATTCACCGACGCGTGGGTCGCCGGTGACCGCGGCTTTGCCTGGGACGAGCCGGCGGGCGTTGCGGCGGACCCATTCGGCACGGCGCTGGACCCGACCCTGGCGTACGACTCCGCGTGCCGGGTGAACCCGCCCCTTCCCTCGCGCGCCGATGCGCTGGCCCTCCTGGCTGGCCTGGCCGACGGGACGATTGACGCGATCGCCACCGACCACGCACCCCATCCGCGTGAGCGCAAGGCGGTCGAGTTCGCGGCCGCGGCGCCGGGGATGATCGGTCTGGAGACCGCCCTCTCGCTGGGGCTCGCCGCGGTGGCCGCCGGCTGCCTGACCCTGCCGCGCCTGCTGGAGGCGATGGCCAGCACACCGGCGAGGCTGATCGGCGAGGAACGCTCGCTACGGGTGGGAGCCGCCGCCGACCTGGTCGTCTTTGACCCCGAAGCGACCTGGCGTGTCGAGACGGGGCGCCTGGCATCGGCCTCCACAAACACCCCGCTGCTGGGAATGGAGCTGCCGGGCGTGGTCCGGCTCACCGTGGCGAGCGGGCGCATCACCTACGCCGACGGGCTGGACCCTTTCAATTAGCCCGCCCGGGCCGACGCGGTGTCTGCGACCGGGCGCCGGATATGGGACCATGCGGACCGCCACCACGGACCCCGCACTGAGCGATGCATGTCGATTCGCACCAACGAGGAGCTCGACCCCAACGAGGGGCCGGGATTCGGCTGCTTTGTCTGGCAGGCCGTCCTGTTCGCAGGGATCCTGCTCCTCATCCCGGTGGGGCTCTTCACCTTCGGCTGGCCAGTCTGGCTGCTGGTTGTCCTGCTCTTCATCGATATGATCCTGCTCTTCTTCGTGAGCATGACCAGCGTCTTCCTGCTGCGGGTCTTCTTCGCCGACCGTCGGCGCGGACGCGGCCGGACGGGGGGCGCCGCAACCCTGCCACCCCGCGTGGTCACAACCGATCCAGAGGAGACAACAGATGAGCAGTGAGCCGGAGCGGCCGCGCGGCAACGTCCTCGGGGGCCGGATCTGATGCCACTGATGGTCACCTTCTTCAACGTGCGCAAGGGTCGCGATGCGCTCTTCAAGCGCGGCATGCACCACTTCTTCCCGCGCACCGCGCGCCGCTACGAGGAGGAGTACGGCATCCGCTTCGTCGGCTGGTACAACGTGACCGAGGGCTCGGAGTGGAACAACGTGCTGATCATGGACCTGCCCAACTACGCGGTCCTCGATCGCCTGTACGCGGACCCGACGACGCGGGGCCTGGGGCACCGCGTGGCCGAATCGGTCTTCGACACGAAGCACACCATCTTCCTGCGGGAGCGGATGGGGCCCGACCTGGTGTACAAGCCATGACCTCGCCGCGCATCAGCGCCCTGCGTGAGCTGGCCGGTGAGGCCGAGCTCGAGAAGCGCGACTTCGTGTACGAGGCCACCGAGCAGCTCCGTCGCTTCCTGGAGGCAAATCGCGATCGTCTTCGCGAGATCGGCCCGATCAAGCTCGTCGATGACGAGCAGGACTACCTCGTCTTTGATCCGGTCGACCAGACCTGGACGACCCGTCTCACCTACCAGGACCCCGCCGACAACGAGTGGTACGACGAGGAGCAGATGGTGGAGGCGGTGAGCGAGGTGGTCGAGCTCTACAACCTGGCCGACATCCTGTCGTGGTTCGGCGAGGCCGCTCGCGACCCGCTGAACCACCTCGTCCCGGCCGACCAGCTGGCGACCCACGAGTCGGTCGGAGAGGCGAGCGACGAGGACTGGCAGGCGGAGCTGCCGAGCGGCCAGCAGGAGACGATCGCAGCGCAGCGCCTGTGGCAGCTCGCCGACGCGTATCGCACCCAGATCGGCGACCAGCAGAAGCAGGCGCTGCGCGAATTCTCCGCCAACGCGGAGGAGGTGTTGGCACGGACCGGCGACCTCGTCCTGCTGGAGGAGGAGACCGACGTGCTCGTCCTGCGCTCCGACGGACGCTTCGAGACGTCGCTCGACGTGTCAGACATGCCCACCGGCACGGTGCTCGGCGAGGAACCGCGGCGCCTCGGGCTGACGGTCACCGATGCACGCACCATTGCCGACGTGTACGACCCTACCGATATCCTGCAATGGGTCACCGATGCGCTCGCCGAGCGCTATCCGACGGTCGACTTCAGCGCGGTCTACGAATAGGGCCGATGGAGCCGCTCGCCGTCGCCCCCGGTTCTGCGCTGCCCCGGGGGGCGGCACTCGGTGCGGCCAGCGTCGAGGAGCTGTTCGAGGCGGCCGGAGCCCTGCGCAGCGGCCACTTCCAGCTCAAGAGCGGCCGTCACTCGGACCGCTACCTCGAGAAGTTCGCCGTGCTCCAGTACCCGGCGCTCACCGTCGAACTGGGCCGCCGCCTGGCCGATGCGCTGGAACGCCACGACCCGACCCTGGTGGTCGGCCCCACCACGGGCGGCGTGCTGCTCGCCTTCGAGACCGCCCGCCAACTGGAGGCGAGACTCGGGCGCACGGTGCGCGGCGTCTTCGCCGAGCCGATGGAGCGCGGAACGCGGGCGCTTCGCCGCGGTTGGCCGGTGGCACCCGACGAGCGAGTGGTCCTGGTCGACGACATCCTGACGACCGGCGCCTCGCTGGCCGAGACAGCCGCCGCCGTGCGCGGCGCCGGCGCCTCCCCACTGGCCGCCGCCGTGATCGCGGACCGCTCGACGGGCCCGGTCGACCTCGGGTGCCCGCTCGGCGCGTTGGGGCGGATCGAGATCGACTCGTGGCCGGCCGACGCGTGCCCCGCCTGTGCGCGTGGCGAGCCGCTGGTCAAACCGGGCAGCAGCACCCAGGACCCTACCAAGGCTAGCGGATAGCCGCTAGCCGACCGTCGCCTGTTGCCAGGTCACCTGCGTGATGCGCGCGGGCGGATGCTCCCCGTCGGCCGGCACGATTCCCTCTTCGGCCTCGAGCGGGATCCCGATCGGCGCCACGAAGTAGCGCCCGGCAAGCCGGCGCGACTCCGGATCGAGGGCGAATCCTGCCTTGGCACGATGAAAGGTGACGGTCAGGTCGGCCGCCAGCACCGGGTCCGATCGGGATCCATCGGTCAGGTCGATGCGGGTCGGCGCGTCCACCGCCAGGACGCGGCACGGCCGGCCGGCCGCGGTGGCGTGCGTGCGGATCGCGTTGGCCAGGTCCACCGCACTCGAGACGGGCTCGCGCAGCGGCCCGCTCGCCCCCGAGCCGAGGAGCGCGTCGATCAGCAGGCTGGCCGGGGAGAGGCGCGGCCGCAACCCGAGCAGCAGCTCCGGCGTGGGCGCCACGAAGAGGCTCAACGATCCGGCCGATGCCATGGCCTGCAGCACCGTCCAGTTGTGGGCGGCGGCACTTCCTCCGGCACCGCCGATCCGCGAGGGATCGCCGACCAGGACCGCCACGACCGGCCGGCCGGCGGCGGCCAGCCGGCGCGCCGCCACGAAGCCGTCGCCTCCGTTGTTCCCGGTTCCGCACAACACGACCGTGAGCGAACCTGGCGCGAGCGGACCTCCCGGGCCGGCGACCGGCTCGGTGATGCTCGCCAGTTCGACCAGGGCAATCTCGGCGACCGCGGCGCCGGCGCTCTCCATCAGGGCGTCGGGGCTCAGTCCCAACCGTTGGGCCGCCTCGTCAATCCGTCCCATCTCGTCCCCGCCGATGAGGACCGGGACGGTGCGTGCCGGCCGATCGGCCGGATCGGTCACGGCAGGGTCTTGAGGTACGCGACGACCGCCGCGATCTCCTCGGGCGAGAGGCTGTACGGCGGGCCGGCGAACGCCGGCATGCCGGCGCGCATCGCCGCGTCGGAGGTCGCCGGGTCGGTTCCAGCGATCCACAGCTCGGCCCAGGTATCGGGGTAGTCCGCGAAGAGCTGGGCCAGGTTCTCGCTGACCGGACCGTCCTTCACTCCAAGGAGGCTCGGGAAGATGGCGACACCGGCAAGGTCCGGCCCGTGGCACGCCTGGCAGCCGGCTGCGTCCATGATGGCGACCGCGTTGAAGCCGCCACCCGACGGCTCCGGCGTGCCGCTGGCCGACGCGTTCTCGCCGCCGAGGTTCGTTCCAAAGTAGGCCCCGCCGGCGAGCAGGACGATCACGGTGAAGGCGAGCGCCCAGGCAGGCACGCCGCTGGTGCGCGACTCGATGGGCGTGTGAACGGTCATCGGGTCACTGGCCTGCGCTCGCCGATGCAGCCGCTGTGGCACCGACTGCGTACTCCGCGCGGCGTCCGTCGGTGTACATCAGGAAGACGTTGAGCGCGGCTGCCAGCCCGCCGAGTGCAACCAGGCCGAGGCCCGAGCCGGCCACAGCATTGGTCCAGAAGAGCGTGGCTTCGATCTCCTCGGGTGCCGCGCCGCCCTGGAGAAGCGAGCCGTGCACCACGCCGCCGGCGATCAGCGCCAGCCCGGAAATCGCGGTGCCGGCAAAGGTGGCCCACAGGGTGGCGGTGGTCACGATGGTGCCGCCCCAGTCGCGACGGAGGAGGCGGGGGAAGGCGTGATCGGTCAGTGCCAGGAGCGCAAAGGTCGTGGCGCCGAAGAAGGCAAAGAAGCGAACCCCGACCGTCCATTCCGTCCCGCCGATCAGGTCGCGCACTGACCCGAGCGCCGAGAGCGCCTCGAGCAGGGCGGTGGTGGCCAGGAAGGCGAGCGCGACCATGGCGTACTGGACCGTGCCCGGCGACAGGAGGAGCGTCCAGCGGCCCCGCAGGCTGAGCAGCAGGTTGGCGATCGCCAGAAAGACGGGGACCACGAGCATGATGGTGGCCGCGTTGCCGGCCTGTGTCAGCGCGAACGGCACGGAGCTGTCGACGAGGGCCGCGAGTGGTGCCAGGGCCGCGAGGACCGCCCAGGTCAGCCAGCCGATCAGCGCCACGCCCGACGAATGCAGGGCGTTGCCGGTCGCCCGCGGGACGATGTAGTAGAGCACCCCGAAAGCGACCCCCAGGACCCAGACCGTCTCCAGGCCCCGCGCGTACGCCGCGCCCACCAGCGCCGCGAAGGTCGTACCGTCGCTCACCAGCGGGACCAGCGTCCCGACCGCGTATAGCACGGTGAAACCCAGCAGCGCGACGCCGAAGAACCAGACCGATGCGTACGGTGCACGCTCGCGAGCCGACATGCCGGTTCGCCAGAAGACATCGTTGACGAGCAGCAGGGCGAGCAGCAGGACAGCATCGACGGGAAGGGGGAATTCGGCGAGCGTGCCGGTGGCGGCGATCGATGGGAGATAGATGGCGGTCAGCCCGGCCAGCATGCCGACGTTCCACAGGCCCGCCGCGGCTGCGCCGACCTGCTCGCCGACGAGGCGCTGTCCCAGGACGCGCGGGGTGATGAACAGGATCGCCCCCAGGCCCGCGTTGCTCAACCAGCCGAAGACGACCGCGTTCCAGAACCCGGCGCCGACCGTGGCGGGGCTCATCACGATCTCCAGCGTGCCGCTGAAGGTGGGGACGCTCAGGGTCAGGCTCAACAGGTCGGGGAAGAGCTGCATCCCGGCCCACAGGACCCCGATGCCGGTGGCCGCCACCAGCCAGACGACCGCCGCCACCAGGAACACGGTGGCCGCCGCGTCAGGTCCGTCGGGGATCAACGGCACGCGGCGCCGCGTGGGCGTGTCGTACGGTCGCAGCTTCTTGGGGTTCACTGCCATCGACGCGCGCAGAGCCTCCAGCGGAACAGACGGATTGGTGCGTCCGGGTTCGGTGCGGGTC
>JBBEBK010000115.1:0-17430 GCA_040882375.1 Chloroflexota bacterium | reverse complement strand
GGTCGGCGTTGGCGATGACCGGCACCAGCAGACCGTTGTCGACCGCCACCGCGATGCCGATGTTCATCGCCTGCTTGAGGATGATCCGATCCTCGGCGAACTGGCTGTTGAGGGTCGGGTGCTGGCGGAGCCCCTCGGTGACCGCCTTGATGACGGCCGCCACGTAGCTGATGCCGATCCCCTCGCGCGCCTTGTAGCCAGCCTGGTTCGTCTCGCGCCAGCGCACCACGTTGTGCATGTCCACTTCGATGACCGTGTAGGCGTGGGGGACGGTCTGCTTGACGCGGGTCATCTTGGCGGCGATCCCCTTGCGCATCTGGCTCATGGGGACCTCGGTGTCGCCGCCGACCGGCGCGGGCATCGGGGCTGGCGCTGCGTAGGCAGGAGCCGCGGCAGCTGCCGCGACGGGGGCCGGCGCGGGGGCCGGCGTGGGTGCCGACGGGGGAGTTGCGGGCGCAGCAGGGGCGATGCCTGGAGCGGCCGCCGCGGCGACCGGCTCGGGTTCTGAGGTTGGTGCGGACGCCGGGGCCGGCGTGGCTGCCCCGCGTTCGATGTAGGCGAGCACGTCGTCGCGGGTCACGCGACCGGCGGCACCGCTGCCGCTCAGCTGGCCGACATCGATGCTGTGCTCGCGCACCAGGCGCCGCACCGCGGGAGTCATGCGCATCGAGGCGTCGGTGGCGGGTCCGGCGTCCTCGGTAGGAGCGGGGGCGGGAGGCTCGGCCATCGGGGCGGGAACAGCCGCTGCGGCGGTCGGCTCGGAGGCGATCGGCTCGGGAGCGGGCTCCCGTGCAGTCACGGGCTCAGCGACAGCCACGGGCTCAGCGACAGCCACGGGCTCAGCGACAGCCACGGGCTCAGCGACAGCCACGGGCTCCGGCGCGGGCATCTCGAGGGCGGGCGCTTCGGCGACGGGCGGCGCGGGCCCTGCGGCAGCGGCGCTGCCCTCGTCGATCTCGGCCAGCGGCGTGCCCACCTTCACCGTCTCGCCGTCGCCGACGATGATCCTGGTGATCGTGCCGGCGACCTCGGCGGGGACCTCGGCGTTGACCTTATCGGTGACCACCTCGAAGAGCGGGTCGTACTGCGCGACCTGATCGCCCTCCTTGACCAGCCAGCGCTCGATCGTCCCCTCGGTGACCGATTCGCCCAGCTGCGGCATCTTGATGGTGGTGACCATGTGTCCCTCTGTGGTTCCTCGTGTCCGGTGTGCGCCCGGCGAAAGCGTGTCCACCGCCGAGCGCAAGGGTGAGCGTAGCGGATCAGTAGGCCGCGAGCGAGCGCGCGGCCTCGACGATCTTGGCCGGGTTCAGCATGAACCAGTCCTCGAGGTTGTGGTGGTACGGCACGCCGGGGACCTCCGGGCCGGCCAGTCGGGTGACCGGCGCGTCGAGCGAATCGAATCCCAGTTCGGCGATGGTGGCCGCCACTTCAGCTCCGAATCCGCCGAAGCGGTTCGCCTCGTGGACGACCAGTGCGCGGCCGGTGTGTGCGACCGAGGCGAGCACGGTGTCGGTGTCGAGCGGGCGCAGGGTGCGCAGGTCGACCACTTCGGCCTCCAGCCCATCCTCGCGGGCGAGCGTTTCGGCCGCCTCGAGGGCGCAGATCCGCATGTAGCCGTAGCAGATGATCGACAGGTGCTTTCCCGGGCGCGCCACGTCGGCGCGACCGATCGGCACCACGTGGTCGCCATCGGGGACATCGGCCCTGAAGAGCCGATAGACCTTCTTGTGCTCGAAGAAGATGACCGGGTCCGGGTCGCGGATCGACGCCTTGAGCAGGCCCTTGGCATCGGCCGGGGTGCCGGGGGCAACGACCTTGAGGCCCACCGTCGAGGTGAAGTAGGTCTCGTTGCTCTGCGAGTGGTAGAGGGCGCCGTGGACCCCGCCGCCGTACGGCATGCGGATCACCATCGGGAGTCCGAAGGTGTTATTGGACCGATACCGCAGCCGGCTGATCTCGCTCACGATCTGGTTGAAGGCCGGATAGACGAAGTCGGCGAACTGCATCTCGGCGACCGGGCGCAGGCCGTAGATCGCGGCGCCCGTCGCGGCACCGGCGATGAGCGCCTCGGACAGCGGCGTATCCAGGACGCGCTTGTCGCCGTACTTGGCCCACAGCCCCTCGGTCGCGCCGAAGACGCCGCCCTTGCGCCCGACATCCTCGCCGAGCAGCATCACGTTCGGGTCGCGCTCCATCTCCTCGTCCATGGCGAGGCGGATCGCTTCGAGGATGTTGAGCTCGGCCATCAGTCCGCAGGTTCCGCGTAGACCCAGCGGTGCGCCATGGTCGCGTCCGGGTCGGGGCGTGCCTCGGCCCGCGCCTGGGACTCGTTGATCTCGGTCTTGATCTCGGCACGCAGCGCGGCGTCCGCCTCATCGGTCAGGATGCCGGCCGCGCGCAGGCGGTTGCTGAAGAAGGGGATCGGATCGTTCTCCTTGAGCGCCTCGACCTCGGCCGGGTCGCGATAGCGACGCTGGTCGTCGTCCGAGGAGTGGCTGGTCAGGCGTACCACGCGCGCCTCGATCAGGGTCGGCCCGTCGCCGCGCCGGGCGCGCTCGTGCGCGGCCCTGGCGACCGCGTAGCAGGCCAGCGGGTCGCCGCCATCGACCGTCACGCCGGGGAAGCCGTAGCCGTCCGCGCGCGCCGCAACCGATAGGCCGCCCACCTGGCGCTCCAGCGGGACGCTGATCGCCCAGCCGTTGTTCTCGCAGACGAATATGACCGGCAGGTTGTGCACGCCGGCGAAGTTCATCCCTTCGTGGATCTCGCCCTGGTTGCTGGTCCCCTCGCCGAAGCTGGTGATGGCCACCATGTCGTCACCGCGCACCCACGCGCCCATCGCGAGCCCCACGGCGTGGAGCACCTGGGTCCCGACCGGGGATGAGACCGACACGATGTTGTTGCGCGCGGCGCCGTAGTGACCGGGCATCTGGCGGCCGCCGGAGCTGATGTCGTCGCCCTTGGCAAGGTGGGCGGTGATGATGTCCTCGGCGCTCATGCCGAAGGTGATGGCCGACGCGATGGACCGATAAAAGGGCGCCATCCAGTCCTGGTTGCGGCGCATCGGCCAGGTTGTGCCGACCTGGGCCGCCTCGTGCCCCTGTCCGCTGATGATGAAGGGGATCTTGCCTGCGCGCTGCATCAGCCACATCCGCTCGTCCACGGCGCGCGCCAGCAGCATGTGGCCGTACATGCTCAGCACGTCCTCGTCGGTCAGGCCCAGTTCGCGATGCCCCAGCTCGGCTGCTGGATCGTGTTTGGCCATCAGATGTGGATCGCCGCGCCGTCGACCGCCATGGCGGCCTCGGCGAGCACTTCGGGCAGGGTCGGATGGGCGTGCACCGACATCGCCATCTCGGCGGCGGTGCCCTCGACCAGCAGCGCGAAGGTCGGCTCCGGGAGCAGGTCGCCCGCGTGCGGACCGATGACGTGGGCGCCCACCAGTCGTCCGGTATCGGCGTCGGCCACCAGCTTGGCGAAGCCGTCCACCTCGCCGACGATGGTCGCCTTGCCGAGGGCCCGGAACGGGAACGAGCCGACCTTGACGGTGTGCCCCGCCTCGGTCGCCTCGGCCTCGGTCATGCCGACCGATGCGATCTGGGGCCGGCAGAAGGTGACTCGCGGCATGAGATCCATGCGCACCGGCTCGGGGTGATGGCCGGCGATCGTCTCGACCGCGACGAGCGCCTCGTGACTCGCCACGTGGGCCAGCGCGTACCCCGGCACGATGTCGCCGATCGCGTACAGGTGCGGCACGCCGGTCTGCATGTAGCCGTTGACCTTGACGTAGCCGCGCTCCATCTCCACGCCGTCGATCGCCTCGAGGCCGATCCCATCGGTGAGTGGCCGGCGGCCTACGGCGACGAGGATGATGTCGCTGGTGACCTCGGTCACCCGGTCGCCCGCGTTGGCCTTGATGGCGAAGTGAACGCCGCCCTCGACGCGCTCGATGGTGGCGGGGTCGATGGTCGCCGCGGTGTGGATGGCGATGCCGCGCTTGCGGAAGACGCGGTGCAGTTCCTTCGAGACATCGGCGTCTTCGAGTGGGACCACGCGGTCGAGGAACTCCACCAGGTTGACCTCGGCGCCGAAGTCGCGGTACATGCTGGCCCACTCGACGCCGATGGCTCCGGCGCCGACGATCGTCACCCGCCCCGGCACATCGTTGCGGCGGAGCGCCTCGTCCGAGGTGATGATCCGCTCGCCGTCGATCTCCAGCCCGGGGAGCGCCCGGGGCGCGGAGCCCGTGGCCACGATCAGGTCGGTGGCGCTCACCTCGAGATCTCCGGACTCGCCACCGGTGACCCGCACCGAGGTCGGGCCGGTGAGCGTGCCCTGCCCGCGCAGCACCGTCACGTTGTTCTTCTTCATCAGGAACTCGACGCCCTTGACGTGCTTCTCGACCACCGCGTCGCGACGCTTCGCGAGGGCGGCATAGTCGAGGCTCACGCCGTCGGATCCGGCGAGCCCGAACTCGGCGCCCTGCTCGGTGACGCGGTGAAGCAGGTCGGCGGTCTCCAGCAGCGCCTTGGACGGGATGCAGCCGCGGTTCAGGCAGGTCCCGCCCAACCGATCGCGCTCCACGAGACCAACCTTGAGACCCAGCTGCGCGGCTCGAATGGCGCCCACGTAACTCATGCCGCCACCCAGGATCAGGAGGTCGAATCGCTGCTCGTCGCTCATCGGTCCGCCGGCCGCTCGAGCGACCGGCCCTCGTACGTGGCCATTGCCGCACGCCATACCTCGGAGACCGGCACCGACTTCTCGATCTCGTAATCGAAGGCCACCAGCACCGCCTCCGAGCGGGCCAGCTCGCGACCGTCACGCCCGGTGAGCAGATGCGACATGTGGACACTGCTGCGGCCGATCCAGTCGACCCGGGTGCCCACCTCGACCGGGTCGTCGAAGAGGGTCTGCTCGAGGTAATCGATCTCCAGCCTGGCCAGGATGAACGGCATGCTGACCGGATCGGCCCCGGTTCCCAGCACGTCGCGCAGGTACAGGACGCGGCCCTGCTCGACGTATGTGGCGACCACCGCGTTGTTCACGTGGCCGAACGGGTCGAGGTCGCCGAGGCGCACCTGGACGTGCGTGGCGTGGCGAAAATCGTCTCTCACGGGAAGGCGATTCTACCCGCCGATGGCATCGCCCGCGAGCGCCAACAGGCCGGCCAGCAGCGAGGTGCGAGGGACGATGCTCGCCAGGTCGAGCCATTCGTCCACCGAATGGTCGTCCCCGCCGACCGGTCCAAGCCCGTCCAGCGAAGGCAGGCCCGCCGCCGCGGTGGTGTTCGCGTCGCTCGCTCCGCCGGTGGCAGCATCGGTCACCGCGAAGCCGAGGTCGCCGGCAATCTGCCGCGCCAGGGTGACGAGTCGCGCGGAGGCGGAGGACTTCTCCATCGGTGGGTGGCCCGCGACGCGTCGCAGCGCGGCAGTGACGCCCTCGGTCGTCGGGCTTGTGACGATCTCCTCGACCGCGGCGGCCGCCTCGTTGAACTCCTGGGTGGTGGCTGCCCGCAGGTCGAGCTCAATCCGGCACTCCGCGGCCACCACGTTTGGGCGCGTGCCGCCGGAGATCACCCCGGCGTTGAGGGTGACCGTTGCCCATCGGCCGTTCAGTGCGTGGAGGGCGAGCACCTGCCGCGCCGCTTCGACGATGGCGCTGCGACCCTTCTCCGGCTCGACCCCGGCGTGCGCCGCGCGTCCGACCAGGGTGATCTCGTAGTCGGCGATCCCCTTGCGGGCACTGACGATGTCGCCGTTGGCCCGGGCGCACTCGAGGACGAAGGCAGCCTCATGGTCGGCAGCGAGCGCGCGGATGTGCGGCGTGGAGAACGGCGAGCCGATCTCTTCGTCGGGGTTGGCGACGAAGGTCAGGGCCGGATGGACGCCGAGCGCGTGGAGCGCGGCGATCGCGTGCAGGCCGGCCAGCAGTCCCGCCTTCATGTCGGTGATGCCCGGGCCGGTGCCACGCGCTCCATCGGCGCGGAACGGTCGGTCGGCGACGGTACCGGGATCGAAGACGGTATCCATGTGACCGATGACCAGCAGGCGCGGCCCGGTCCCCGCCAGGTGGCCGATCACGAGGTCGCCCAACTGCGCTTCACCCGCGGCGGGCCGGTGAGGGATCCGCTCGACCGTCGCGCCAAGTTCGGTGAGCTGCGCGATGACGAAGTCCGCGACGCGGTTGACGCCGGCCGGCGTGTACGAACCGCAGTCGATGTTGACGAGGCTCTCGAGCTCGACGAGAAAGCGCGCCTCGCGGGCCGCGACGGCTCGCTGCAGGTCGGCAGGTGGGGGGAGCGGCATGGCCCGGCGAGTCTAGTCGGTCAGGCCGGCGGCAGGCCGAGTGTACGATCGTATACTCCCCGCCATGCCGCACGACGCGCAGACCGCCGGCGGGGTGGAGCTTCTTGAACTGCGTGTCCTGGACGGCCCGAACCGCTTCTTCAGCGCCCCGGCCGTGAAGCTCGAGTTCGGCTCCGAGACCCCGCACGCTGCGGCCGACGTGGCGGCATCGGCAGGACTGGCCCTGCGCCGCCTGCACGTGGCGCTCGACCTTCCGGCCCCCCGCGTCACGGTTCGCCATTCGGTTGACCATAAGAGGGCCGCGATCGCGTTTCCGTGGCGCCGTCGCGCCATCGCCCAGGCGATTGCCGCCGCCGCGTCGCGCATCGTCGTGGGGAGCAGCGACGAGGGGCGCGAGCTGGAGGCGCTGGCCGCCGTCTCCCCGGGCCCACGCCCCGAGTTGCCACGGGTTCGCGTACCGATCGTGGCGGTGACCGGCACCAACGGAAAGAGCACGACCACCCGGCTCATCGCCCACATCGCCGCCCAGGCCGGTCGGCGGGTGGGGATGACCAACTCGGACGGCATCTACCTGCGCGGGGAGCTGGTCGAGGCGGGGGATTGGACCGGCTTCGGCGGCGCGGCGAGGGTCCTCTCGGAGCCCGGGATCGATCTGGCGGTGCTGGAGACGGCCCGCGGCGGAATCCTGCTGCGGGGGATCGGCTATGCGCGCAACGACGTGTCGGTGGTGACCAACGTGAGCGCCGATCACCTTGGCCTGCAGGGGATCGACACCGTCGAAGAGTTGGCCGAGGTGAAGGGCGCCGTGACCCGCATCACCCGGCGAGGTGGCTGGGCGGTGCTGAACGCGGAGGATCCGCTCGTCTGGGCGATGCGCCGCGAGAGCCGCGCGCGCCGCTACGCCTTCAGTCTCGACCCCCAGGCTCCGGGCGTGGAGGCCGCGCTCGACCGCGGTGGCCGCGCCGCCGTGCTCCAGCAGGGCTGGCTTGTACTGCTCGCCCCTGATCGGCGTCCGATCCGCCTGGCGCGCGCAGCCGACGTCCCGGTCACCTTTGGCGGACTGTCGCGCTACAACATCGCAAATGCGCTGGCCGCCGCCGCGGCCTGCGACGCGCTGGGGTTCACCGCCGACCAGATCAGCGCCGGACTGCGGAGCTTCTCCCAGGACACCGACACCAACCCCGGCCGGCTCAACCTGTTCGAGCGCGACGGAGTGCTGGCGCTGGTCGACTTTGCGCACAACGAGGCCGGGCTGGTCGGTCTGCTGGAGGTCTGCCGATCGCTGGCGGGGGTTCGACGCGAAGGTCGCAGGCGCGGCAGGGTTCGCCTGGCCGTCGGCACGGCTGGCGACCGGACCGACGAGGTCGTCCACGGCCTGGGGGTCCTGGCGGGGCAGGGCGCCGATGACCTGGTCATCGCCGAGAAGCGCTACTACCTCCGCGGCCGAGACCTCGAAGGGATGAACGCGATCCTGCGCGAGGGCGCCGCCGAGGGCGGATACGCGGGCGCGGTCGAGGCGTTGCCGACCGAGCTCGAGGCGCTGCGCGTCCTGCTGGAGCGGAGCCGACCCGGGGACGTGGCCGCGGTGATGAGCCACGTCGAGCGCGTCGAGATCTTCGCCTGGCTGGAGGCCGCGTCGTTTTCGCCGGTCGACGCGGTCCGGCTGCGGGAGCTCCCGGGCGGCGCTGCCGTCAAGGACTGACCGCCTCACCCACCACTGCGGTGTGGCGTTGCGATCACCCGGCGCCCATACCAGCCATGTAGACGACGGTGCAGCCTGCTGCTTGGCCGCCGGGTCATCGGGCGTCGTCGTCGCCGTCGTCGGCCACCGCCGCGCCGTCGCTCGTCGAGGCGGCGCCGTGCTGGCGGCGCTGCAGTTCCTTCCAGACATCGTTGGCGTGGTCCACGCAGACCACCACCACGTCACCGGCATGCCCCATGTCGAGGGCGTAGCGCGTGGCCTCGAGCTCATCGAGCACCGTCTCGAGGCTGGTGCAGCGGGCCCCGGCGTCCATGCCGGCGCGCACGCCCCGCTCGATCAGCGCCGCCGTGTCGCCGCGCGGGCGGCCACGGGTGTTGGCGTCCTCGCGAACGATGATCGCGTCGAAATGATGCGCCGCGATCCGGCCCAGCTCGACGATGTCCTCGTCGCGCCGGTCGCCGGCGGTGGCCATCACCCCGATGCGGCGACCGGTCACCAGCGCCTGCCGGCCGCCGGGGGAGGGTTCGCCGAGGCGATCCACGAAATCGCCGAGCGCCTGGACCGCGGGGGGATTGTGGGCGTAGTCGACGATCACGCGGTACCCGTCGAGCTCGAACATGTTGAGCCGGCCCGGCGCCATGAAGTAGCTGGTGGTGAAGGTGCGCAGCCCCTGGCGGATGTCGTGGAGGTGCGCGCCCACGGCCCACGCTGCGCCCGCCGCCGCGAGGGCATTCTGGACGTTCATTCGCGCTCGTCCCTCGAAGGTCGCGGGGAGCAGGTGCGTCCAGACCAGCGGCATGCTCTTGCGGCCCTGGCGCAGCACGATCATCTCGCCGTTCCGCCCGGCCTCCACCGTTACCGCTCGCCGGCCGCGGCTCGCCTGCTGGCGAATCCGCTCGTTCCCGGCCTCCACGCTGAAGTAGATGACCGATCCGGAGCAGTGGCGTCCCATGGCGGCGACCAGCGGATCATCGGCGTTGAGCACCGCGGTCCCGGTGCGCGGCACGGCCTCCACGACCACCTGCTTGACCGCAGCGAGCTGGCGGATGGAGGTGATGCCGCCCATGCCCAGGTGATCGCCGGTCACGTTGAGCACGACGGCCACGTCGTTGCGGTCGTAGCCGAGCCCCTCGCGGAGGATGCCGCCGCGCGCCACCTCGAAGACGGCCATCTCCACCCGCGGGTTCTGGAGCACGGTCGACGCCGAGCGTGGCCCGCTCATGTCGCCTTTCCGGATGAGCCGACCGTCCACGAAAATGCCGTCGGTGCTGGTCATCCCGACCTTGTGGCCCATCCCCTTGAGGATGTGGTTGATCATCCGCGCGGTGGTCGTCTTGCCGTTGCTGCCGGTCACCGCGATGATCGGGATGCGCGCCGCCGAGCCGGGGGCGAAGAGCATGTCGATCACCGGCCTGGCCACGTACTGGGCCTCGCCCTCGGTCGGATGCGTGTGCATCCGGAAGCCCGGGGCGGCGTTGACCTCCACGATGCCGCCGCCCGTCTCGCGAACCGGCAGGCTGATGTCGGGGCAGATGAAGTCGATCCCGGCGATGTCGAGGCCGACCACTCGCGCGGCCAGTTCGGCGGTCTCGGCGTTCTCCGGGTGGATCTCCTCGGTCCGGTCGATGCTGATCCCGCCGGTGCTCATGTTGCCGGTCCGCTTCAGGAAGACGCGGGTCCCCTTGGGTGGGACGCCGTCCATATCGAAGCCCTGCTCGCGGGCATAGCCGATCGACTCGGCGTCGATGTTGATCCGGGTCAGCACCTTCTCGTGGCCGATGCCACGCCGCGGATCGGCATTGGTCGTCTCGACCAGGTCGGCCAGGCTGTGTTTGCCGTCGCCGTCAACGTGTGCCGGTACCCGCTGCGCGACGGCGCGCAGCACGCCCCCGATCACCAGGCACCGATAGTCGTTGCCGGCCAGGAAGGTCTCGACCACGACGCCCCCGTTGCGCGACTCGCCGCGGGCGACCGGATACGCGGCGAGGACGGCGACGTCGTCGGCAAGATGCAGCACCACGCCTCGGCCGTGGTTGCCGTCGAGCGGCTTGACGGCCACCGGGTAGCCGATCCGTCGCGCGGCCGCCACCGCTTCATCGGCGCTGCGGACCATCTCGGCGCGCGGGACCGGGACGCCGGTGCTCGCCAGGAGCTGGTTGGTGAGCTTCTTGTCCGAGGCGATGTCCACGCCGAGCGAACTGGTACCCGACGTCATGGTCGCCCGGATCCGTCGCTGATGGACCCCGTGGCCGAGCTGCACCAGCGACGCGTCGTTGAGCCGGATCCACGGGATGTCGCGCAGGCTGGCCTCGTCGAGGATGGCCTGGGTCGATGGGCCGAACGCGGCCCGCTCGGCGAGGCGTACCAGCCCCTCGAACTCGGTGACGAGGTCGAAGCCGGATTCTGCCTCCACGAGGTGGTTGACGAGCCGCACGGCCAGCTGCCCGGCCGCCTTGCCGACGTTCTCCTCGGCGTAGGAGTAGACGACGTGGTAACGCCCCTCCTCGCCGGTGCTGCGCGTCTTGCCGCGGCCGACCTCGGTGCCGGCGTCGCGTTGCAGCTGCAGCGCGACGTGCTCGGCGACGTGTCCCAGCCAGGTGCCGTCCTTGAGCCGTCGCACGAACCCGCCGGAGCGCCCGGTGGAGCACGAGTGCTGCGCGATGCCGGGGAGATTCGCCAGGAGCCCATCGGTGAAGCCGGGGATCAGGTTGGTCGGGTACGCCTCCAGGACGCCGAGATCGACGACGAGCTTGATCGCCGGCTCGTAGCTCCAGTAGTTGGGGCCCCGGAAGACCCGCGTCTCGAGGATGCGCATCGTCGCGCGCGGGCCCTCACCGCCCGTCGCTGGGGCGACCTTCCCTGGCCGGGGCCTTCGGGCCGCCGGGCTCATTCGCTGGCCTCTTCGTCGCGGTGCGCACGCAGCGCGCGGCGCCGGGCTCGCTCGGGAGCGACGTCATCGGCTCCTTCTGCGGCCACTCGGCGGATCAGGCGCCGGGTATGGACGCTGGCAGCCTCCAGCTCAGCGAGGTCACGCTTGCTGCCCGAGATCGCGCGCAGCGGGGTCAGCAGGCGCCGGCGGCGCATGTCGAACCGGTAGCCGGACGGGAGCGAGTGGAGGACGACGCCGCTGACCATGATCGGCCGGTAGCGCTTGACCTCGTACGCATCGGTCTGCAGGCGTCCGGGATCGAGGATGGTCACCGATCCTTTGCCGATCACCTCCATCACCCCTGATGGGCTGACCAGGGCGGCGGTGTCCTCGTCGATCCCCATGCCGAGCAGGGCGGGCGACTGGGCGACCAGCGCCAGCAGACGGCCGATCCGGTTCCGCTGCTCGAAGTGCTGGTCGATGATCACCCCGGCGAGCAGCCCCAACCCGGCGCTCATCTGGGTCATCCGCTGCTTGGGAGTCGCCCCGCTGGCACCGAACGAGACCATGTGGGTGGAGATGGCGCTCGCTCCCGCACTCGTGCCCGCCACGATCGCCCCGTGCTTGTGGCGTTCGATGATGGAGCGGCCGAGTGCTGTTCCACCGATCATGCTCGAAAGGCGCAGCTGGTTGCCGCCGGTCATGAAGATCCCGGTCGCGTCGGCCACGGCCGCCACGGTCGCTGGGTCGTTCGCCTCATCGCGGGTGAGCGGTCGCAACCCGCGGATGTCGGGGACGCCCATCTGGCTGAAGAGCGCGCGATACAACTCGGTCGCTTCTTCGCCGAGCGATGACGCGGTGGAGATGATCGCCACCCGGGCGTCGGGACCACCGGCCAGTGAGACGAAGCGGGACAGGATCTGCCGTTGACGGAGCTTCTCCTCGGCACCGCCGATGATCAGGAGGTGGCCCGCGCGCGCGGCACCGCGGTGTGAGCTGACCGTCATGTTGCGAGGCAGCATACCGAATGCCGCTCATCCGCCGCCCCCGCTAGACTCGATCGGATGTCCACCGATGTGCGCGTTGGGTCCGGTCGGGTCGAAGCGCGCGACTACTACGCGGTGCTGGGGGCGGAGCCGTCGGCGACCGCCGCGGAACTGCGGACCGCCTTCCGTGAGGCCGTGCTGCGCCATCACCCCGATCGCAGCACCGCCGATTCGCTCGCCACGCGGCGGACCTCGGTGCTCAATCGGGCATGGAGCGAGCTGCGCGATCCGCTCAGGCGACTGCACTACGACCACGCCCTGGAACAGGGATCCGCCGCCACGCTGCCCTGGCCGCTGAGCCCGGGCGATGCCGCATCCCCGCCGCCGCGACGCTCGGCGGGCGTCCGGACGGCGCGCAGCCGCTGGCACACGCCGCACTGGCGGCACGTGCACGGTTTCCGCATCCCCGCCGAGGTCTTCGCGCAGGGACCTGCCGCGCAGCACGCCTGGATCGTCACCAACCAGATCGAGCACGAGGACTGGCGGGAGCACCGGGAGCGCTACTGGCTGCGATACGCCGCGGTCCACTACCGCGAGCGCGGTCGGATCGACGACTGGCTCGGCGCGCAGGAGCGCCTCCTCGAACTCGACAGATCCTTCGATTCGCTGGAGCGGGCAGGTCTCCGCGACGTGTACAGCAGCACCGGGCAATACCTGCGCGGCGCCGACTTCCTGCGCGGTGCCGCGGCGCACTACGCACCCGACAGCGCGCCGCATCGTTGGATCGCTCGCGAACTGCGCGCCCTGCTGGGCGAGTACCGCGATGCTCGGGTGCGCCGCGGGTCGCCGCAGGACCGCGCCGAGGCGGCCGAACTGCTCCTCAACTTCCTCGAAGCGCTCGGCATGGAACCCGGCTTTGCCGATGTCCGGGCCGCGATCATCGCGCACCGACGCGCCGGCAACCGGGCGCGCGCCACGGAGCTGGTCGAGCGAGCGACGGCCGTCCCGGTCCTCGAGCCGGCCCGCTGGTTCAGCCTGGTGCAACTGCTCACCGAAGCCGGAGAGCTTGACCGCGCGTCTGCGCTCCTCGCCGAGATCGCACGCGGCGACCGGCCAGGCGCGCTCGATCGGAGGCGGATCGGCGGAGATCCGGTGCGTCGCATCGCCGCGGCGCGCGTGCGTCTGCAGCGCGCTCGCGAGCGGGCTACCCGGCGTGCCGCCCGCGCGAACGGGGCCGTAGCCGGCCGTGCCTGATTCACGGCGCCAGCCAGACCCGCTGGCCCTGCTCCGCCTGCACGGGTCGGTCGCTCCGTACCCGGTCGAGCCGTCCGATTCGCAGGTTGCCGCGGCGGCCGGCATTCCGGTGGGTGAGGTGGTGCGCTTCGACCTCAACACGCTCGGCGGAGGGCCGCTCCCCGGGGTGACAGCCGCGCTGGCCGGCCTCGACCTGCGCGCGGTGCTCGAGTACGGCGATCCGTCGTACGCGCAGCTGCGGGCTCGCATCTCCGAGCTGGTGGCGGCTCCGCCGGAGCGGATCGTGCCGGGCGCCGGCGCGGATGAGCTGATTCGGTTGATCACCGCCATGGTGGCGGGTCCCGGCGATGCGGTGCTGATCCTCACACCGGCCTTCGCGATGTACGCGGTCGAGGCCCGGCTGGCCGGCGCGACCGTGGTCGAGGTGCCCCGCCGCGACCCTGCTCAGCGGCAGTCGGTGGCGGCCATCCGGGACGTGGTAGCCGCGACAGATGCGCGCCTCGTGTGGCTGTGCACGCCGAACAATCCGACCGCGGACCACTATCCGCTCGACGAGGTCGCGGCGATCGCCGACGGGCTCCCGGCCCTGGTGGCGGTGGACGCGGTCTACCAGGAGTTCGCCGAGGTCACCCTGGGCCTGTCGGACGAGGCGCTCAGCGCGATCCCGCTCCAGGCCGAGCTGCCGAACCTGATCGTGCTGCGTTCGCTTGCCAAGGCGTACGGTTTGGCCGGGGCGCGGGTCGGGTACCTGGTGGCGCCGGAGCCACTGGCGGGACGATTCGATGCCGCCCGGCTGCCGCTCCCGATCGGCAGTCCCAGCGAGGTGGCCGCACTCGGTGCGCTCGGCGACCGGGCAGCGGCGCGAGCGCGGCACGCACAGATCGTGGCGGAGCGCGATCGCCTGGCGGCGGCCCTTGGCCGACTCGGCTGCGAGGTGCTGCCATCGGTCACCAATTTCGTGCTTGTCAGGCCACTCAACGCGCGCCGGCTCGAGTCGGACCTGGCGCTGCGCGGTCTGGTCGTGCGCGCCTACCCTGACGGGCCGTTGGTGGACTGGCTGCGCATCACGGCGCGGGACGCGGCCGAGAACGGCCGCCTCATCGCCGCGCTGGACGACCTCCTCGGCTAGGGAGCGGGGACGACTTCGACCGGCCCGACCCCCAACGCCTCGATATCGGCCCGAATGGCGGACGCGTCACCGACCGCCACCACCAGCAGCTCCGCCGGACGGATCAGCTCGGCGGCCGCCTGCTGCGCGCCCGCGGCGTCAACGGCCTCGAGCCGGTCTCGATAGGTCTGCCAGTAGTCATCGGCGAGGTCGTAGGTTGCGATCGGCTCGATGGCGGCGGCGATCCCGCCGGTCGTCTCGAAACGCAGCGGGAAGACGCCGATCTGGTAGTCCTGGGCCTGCCGCAGCTCATCGCTCGCGGGCGGTGCGGCACCGGCGGTCTCGAGCAGGACCAGCAGCTCGGCGATGGCGGGGGCCGATACCTCGGTCTGCACGGCGGCAGCGGTGCTGAATGGCCCAGCGGCGCGACGCGGATCGAACCCACAGCGGGCTCCATAGGTGTAGCCGAGCTCCTCGCGCAGACGACGGTTGATGCGCGACCCGAAGCTGCCGCCGAGGTAGGTCGACATGATCGCGGCTGAGAAGTAGCGCGGATCGAAGCGGTCGATTCCGACCAGGCCGATGCGCAGCTCGCTCTGCACCGATCCCGGGCGGTCGACGATGACCACGCGCCGCCCTCCGGCAGCTGCTGGTGTGATGGTTCGATGGCCTGGGCCGCTTCCGGACCAGCCGCCGAGGTGCTGTTCGGCGAGTCGCAGCGCCTCCTCCCCATCAAAGGCGCCGGCGATCACGAGGTGGGCACGGCCCGGTCGGTGGTGAGCCGCGTGGTGCGCTCGCACGTCGTCGACGACGAGGGTCTCGACCATCTCCGGCGTACCACCGGCGAGCCGGCGGTACGGGGTCCCGGCGTCATACAGGTGCTTGACGAACGACTCATCTGCCAGCGACCCGGCGTCGGCCCGCATCTGGAGGATTGCGGCGAGCCGCTCGGCCTTGAGCCGACGGAACTCATCGGGGTCGAAGCGCGGCTGTTGCACCATCTCGGCCAGCAGCGCCATCCCTGCGTCGAGGTGCTGCGGCAGTGACTGGAACCCGGCCCGGCTGCTGTCCCACGACGACTCGCTGTTCACCTCGATGCCGAGTCGCTCGGTCGCGGCGGCGAACGCTGCGGCGTCCAGGCGACGCGTTCCGGTGACGAGCAGCCGGGCGGTGAGGGAGGCGACGCCGCCGTGCGGCTCGTCCTCGGCAGCTGCGCCTGCGTCGATCAGGAGGTGGACGCTGGTCAGCGACGACCCGGCGATCGGCACGAGCCAGACCGTCAGTCCGTTGTCCAGACTGTGGCGGATGAAGTCTGGGAATCGGTATGGCCGCGGTGCGGACGGGGCCGGGCGGTTGGGATTGCCGAGCTCGCTCACGCCGCCTCCTCGGTCCCGGGCTGGTCGCCTTCGGCAGGGAGGTAGGTGAGGAGCACGCGGTTGTCGGCGCGCAGACTGGCGGCCATCGCGCTGCGTACCCGGTCGGCGTCCACCGCCTCGTATCTCGCGACCTCGCTGTTGGCCCGCTCCGGCTGGTCGAAGAGGCAGGCGTACATCGACAGGCGATCGGCACGCTCGCTGATGCGCTCCTGCCCCGACTCGATCCCGGCGGCATGCAGGTTCTGGACGCGCTCCAGCTCGACGTCGGACGGCCCCTCGTCCGTCAGCAGGTTCACCTCACCCAGGACGGCCTCGGTGAGCGCCTCGTGGTCGATCCCTGGCCGAGCGGTCGCCCACAGGCTGAAGATGGCAGCGCCGCTCACGATCGGGAAGGCCATCACCGTGACATCCTGGGCAAGCTGCCGTTCGCGCACCAGGCGCCCGTACAGGCGTGAGGCGCGACCGGTGCCGAGCAGGTCCACCGCCACCCCGAGGGCGTCGAACGCATCGGTTCCGAAGACCGGTATCCGGTACGCGGCGTAGACCCTCGGGAGCGGCACCCGGTCGGCGACCACCTCGCGAATCTCGGCGCCGATGAGCGGCTCGATCGCGGTATCGGGCACCGGCGGGCGCTTGGGATTGGCCGGGATCGGTCCAAAGTGACGCTCGATCATTGCGAGTGCTCCTGCCGGCTCGAAGTCGCCGACCACGCTGAGGACCGCGTTGTCGGGGGCGTAGTAGGTGGCGAAAAACTCGCCAACGTCATCGAGGCTCGCGGCGGTGAGGTCGTCCATGGAGCCGATGGTCGAGTGATGGTAGGGGTGCCCGACGGGATACAGCAGTTCCTGGATCTTCTCGTCCCACGTGCCGTACGGCTGGTTGTCGACCGCCCAGCGACGCTCGTTCTTGACCACGTCGCGCTGGTTGTCGAGCTTCTCCTGGGTCATCGCCGGCAGCAGATTCGCCAACCGATCGGCCTCCAGCCAGAGCGCGAGCTCCAGCTGATGGCTGGGGACCGTTTCGAAGTAGTTGGTTCGGTCCATCCATGTGCTCGCGTTCAGCGTGCCGCCCGCCGCCTGCACCAGGCTGAAGTGCTCGCCCTTGGCCACGTTCGCCGTGCCCTGGAACATCATGTGCTCGAACAGGTGGGCGAAGCCGGTCTTGCCGGGACGCTCGTGCTTGCTGCCGACGTCGTACCACAGGTTCACGCCGACGATCGGCGTCCGGCGATCAGGGGAGAGGATCACGCGCAGCCCGTTCGGCAGGGTGTGACGCTCGATCGGAATGTGGGGCACGGCGGTCAGGATCCTCGGATACGGCGCCCCGGTGGGCAGGCGGCGGAAGGCTACCACGCTCGACCGGGCCTCGCGCCGGACGTAACCACCCGCGTACTGATCGCGACCGACGATCAGGTTTCAACACATGCTGGAGGAACGGACAATGCGACGCTGGACCATCTCGATCATGGCCGCACTCATCCTTACCGTGGCGTCACTGGGCAGCGCGCTCGGGCACGTCCACGGGATCACGCCGCTGGGATGCGTGACCACCGACAACCCGCTGGCCGGCGCCAACGGCACCAATGGCACGCCCGCAGACGACGCCAACGGGGGTCCCATCCCCGGACTGATTCCTCGCGACCTCGGGAATGCGCCGGTGGGTCCCGGATTCGGCGGGAAGCACTCTGCCCTTTGTCCGTGAAGCCGATGGCGGCGTGCGGGCGCCGGTAGTTCCCCACACAGCACGAAACCGGGCTCGCGGAGTCCGGCTTCGTGCTCAGATTGAGTGGTGAGCGGCCAGGGATTCGAACCCTGAACCTAGTGA
>JBBEBK010000114.1:0-17601 GCA_040882375.1 Chloroflexota bacterium | reverse complement strand
GCCGCTTCGGCTGATGTCGGACGGTCGAGCAGCATCGGCTCCTCCAGAAGTGACGGGCTTCGGACCGAACGCATGTTCGGTTTCGCGAGGCACGATATCACGCTGCGTAGGAGGACACCCGCGTGATGCGACAGCTCGCCTGTCGCGTACGAATGCGAGCAGGAGCGAAGTGGGGCGGCCCGGGCGACCCTAGGGGGCGAGAATCACCCGCAGCTGCGTCTCCATCAGGTCGCGTGAGAGCGGCCCGAAGTAGCGCCCGCGGATGACCCCGTCGCGGTCCACGAAGTAGTGGGTCGGCAGCCCCCACCCGCTGTAGCGATCGAGAACGGCTCCGCGTGGGTCAAGACCGACGATGTAGTCGAGCCCGTTCTCGGTGGCGAAGGCCCGAACCACGTCGGTCGATTCCTCGAAATTGATCGCGAGCACCGCGAGGCCATCATCCGCGTGGGCGCTGAAGGCAGCCTTGAGGTCGGGGAGCTCCTCGCGGCACGGGATGCACCAGCTTGCCCAGAACACGATCCACAGCGGACGGCCAGCGAAGTCGGCCACCTTGATGACGCGGCCGTCAAGATCGGTCAGCGGATCTCCGCCAGACGACGGGGAGAGCTCAGGCGGCAGATCGCCGATCTGAAGTCCGGCGCGTTGGGCTCCGATCTTGTAGAAGTCTTCGCCGGTGGTCAGGGGTAGCCACGGCTGTCCCCCGAGGGGGCGCGTAACGATCCAGCCGCCGGCGACCAGCAGGACTGCCAGCACGCTGCCCTGGATCAACCCGCGCAGCGGGACCGGGAGCGTGGAGAACCACCGCCGTGCCGGGCGCGGCGGCAGGTAACTGCCGGGTGCGGAAGGGTGGTCTGGCATGCTCGACAGTGAGTCTACCGACCTACCGCGAGGGCGGCGCCCGGCCCGATCAGCGCGCTGGATGTGCCCTAGGGCAGGACCGCGTCGAGGGCCGCCACCAGTTCCGTCGTATCCGCAGGCCCTTCGAACTTCGCGGCGACATTTCCATCGGCGTCCACGACGAAGACGTACGGCTCCGACGGGATGCCCCACTCCTCGACCGCGGGGACCAGGATGCGTCCGCGCGAAGCGTCGGTGCGCAGTTGGAGATGGCCTAGGACCGACTCGAGCTCGTACGGCTCGACGTGGACGAAGTTCACCCGCCCGGCGTAATCGGGTGCCACCGACTTCGCCAGCTCGAGCGCCGGTCCGCAGGTACGACTGGTGCAGAAGGCCGGCGTGGCGAAGACAACCACGAACGGCATGCCGGCCGCGATAGCGTCGCGGACCGAGAGGCGGTAGAAGGCCGGGTCGGGCTCAGTGTCGCTGGTGATGAGTGCCAGGCCGGCATCATTGGCAGCGGTCGGCGTGTCGGAAGGTGGCGCCGGCGCCCCGAGTGCGGGAGTCGTGGTCGTCTCGGATACAGAGAACCTCCCGCCCCAGCGGCGCTCCAGCCCACCCCCCCGCCAGGCAACCAACTCCAACCCCCACTCCCCGGCCCGCGCCAAAACCATGACCGCAACCTACACCCCCACCCGGCGCTCCTGGGCGTCATCGAGCAGTACGTGAAAACTCGCGGTCATTTCCTGCGCCGGCGCAGTGCCATCGGCGGCCAGGTCGTAGAAGCGCAACCGCACCTCGAGGTCCGGGGCGGCGAGGGATTGCCCGTCGCTGCCGAGCGCGGTGACCAGCAACCGGTTGTGCCCCACGGCGGCCTCCGACGAGACGATCACTGGCACCAGTTCGGGATCACCGACCGCGGCCCCGAGGGCCGGCCACCCGGGGTGCAGTGGCGGGGACGAGCTCACGGACGCGGGTCCGCATGCACTCAGCAGGGTTCCGAGCAGTAGGATCCCCGGAAGCAGGGGGGCGCGCGCCCGGCCGAGTCGATCACGAAGGGGCGGCCACATGCGGCCGATTCTAGCGTCGCCGCCCCTCGGGGCAGCAGGTTCGGGTCGGGCGTGTGGATATCCGGGCCGGTTTCGCCTTGCGTTGTGGAAAACTCGCGGGCTAGACTGCGGAGCAGATGACCAGCCTTGAGGTACACGCACCCCGTCCGGCGCGACCCGAGCGGCCGATGCGCGTCCGCATTCCGGCCTCCCGCAGCGGCCTGGCGTGGCTGGCCCTGCTGGTGATCTTCGGCGCGTTCCTGGCGGCCCAGGTGGGGCGCGAGGTGTACACGAGTTGGTCGATCGGCCAGGAGGCAGACGCCGCGCGGGTCGAGATCGCCGCCATGGAGGCGCGCAACGCCGCCCTCCGCGAGGAGCTCGCCTACGTGAACAGCGATGCCTACATCGCTGCCGAGGCACGACGGATGCTGAACTGGGGCCTCCCCGGGGAGCAGGTGCTGATCATTCCACCGGGCGCGGAGATGCCGGCGCCGGCGCCGACGGCGGCGCACGTTGCGCCCCCCAGGCCGATGCTCCAGCAGTGGCTGGAGCTCTTCTTCGGCCAGTAGGGTCAGACCCGTCGCGGGTCGGCCTGACGGTCGGTCCGCACGAATGGGCCAAAGGGCCTATCAGCACGGTCCACGCGACCCTGTAGTACGGGCTCGCCGTCCGCAACGCTATCCCCAGATCGCTATCGGGATGCGCGTGACGATTCAGCCCATGCCCGGAATACCGCTCGAGGTGCCTGTCGGCGAGGAGCGCTCCACCGTGCTCGAGGCGCTGACACGTCGAGGCGTCTCACGGCGCCGCTTCCTGCAGTTCTGCAGCGCCATGGCCGCCGCGCTGGCCCTGCCGTCGGCCTACGGGCCGCGCATCGCCCGCGCATTGGAGTCATCTCCCAGGCCGATACTCCTCTGGCTCGAGTTCCAGGACTGTGCCGGAAACACCGAGTCGATGCTGCGCAGCAGCCATCCGGACGTTGCCGAGGTCGTGCTCGAGACGCTCTCGTGGGAGTACCACGAGACGATCATGGCCGGTGCCGGGCACCAGGCTGAAGCGGTCATCGAGCGGGTGCGGCGGGAGCACAAGGGCGAGTACATCGTCATTGTGGAGGGGGCTATCCCGACCGCCGAGGGCGGCATCTACTGCACCATCGGCGGGAAGACCGCTCTCCAGATCGCACGCGAGGTGTGCTCGGACGCCGCGCTCGTCATCGCCGCCGGCGCGTGTGCCTGGGACGGCGGGTTCGTGGCATCCGGGCCGACCGGCGCGGTCGGCATCGGGCAGGCAGTCTCCGGCCTGAACCTGGTCAACTTGGGCGGCTGTCCGATGAACTCGGCCAATGCCGCGGCGGTACTCGTGCACTACCTCACCTTCGGCGAGGCGCCGCCGTTGGATGCCTACCGGCGTCCGCTGTTTGCCTACGGCCACCTGATCCACGACCAGTGCGAGCGCCGGGCGCACTTCGATGCCGGCCGCTACGTGGAGGCGTGGGGTGATGCCGGGCATCGCAAGGGGTGGTGCCTGTACAAGATGGGCTGCAAGGGCCCTGAGGCGACGTTCAACTGCCCCAGCGTGCGCTGGAATGACGGCACCAGCTGGCCGGTCCAGGCCGGGCATGGCTGCATCGGTTGCGCCTCGCCGCAGTTCTGGACCCAGATGAGCCCGTTCTACGAGCGACTGCCCAACGTCAAGCTGATCGGGCTCGACCTTGATGCCCAGACCATCGGCCTGGGGGCGGTTGCCGCGGTCGCCGGCGCCGCCACCGTGCACGCGGTCGGCATGGGCATCAAGAAGCGACGAGCTCGCGCCGCGGCCGTCGCCGGCGAGGAACCGCCGCCCGCCGTGGAGCCTCAGCCAGATGCACCGCCAGAAGCGCCAGAGAGCTGACCGATGGCCAAGGTGATCATTGACCCCGTCACCCGGATTGAGGGTCACCTGCGAATCGAGGCGATCGTCGAGGGCGGCGAGGTCCGGGAGGCCTTCTCAAGCGGCACCATGTTCCGCGGGATGGAGCTCATCCTGCAGGGGCGGGACCCGCGCGAGGCGTGGCTCTGGGCCCAGCGCATCTGCGGCGTGTGCACCACCGTGCATGCCCTTGCCTCGGTTCGCGCGGTTGAGGACGCGCTGGGCATCGAGATCCCGCCGAACGCGCGCCTGATCCGCAGCATCATCGCCGGCGCCCAGCACATCCAGGACCACGTCATCCACTTCTACCACCTCCATGCCCTCGACTGGGTCGACGTGGCGAAGGCACTCGAAGCGGACCCGGCGGCCACCGCGCGCCTGGCAGGCAGCATCAGCGACTGGCCAACCGGGTCGACGGGGAACTTCAAGCAGGTCAAGGATCGGGTTGCCACGCTGGTTGCCAGCGGTCAGCTGAGCCTGTTCGCAAGTGGCTACTGGGGTCACCCGGCGTACCAGCTACCGGCGGAGGCGAACCTGCTGGCGGTGGCGCATTACCTCGAAGCGCTTGAATGGCAGCGAGACGTGATCCGCATCCACGCGGTCCTGGGCGGGAAGAACCCACACCCCCAGACCTACCTGGTCGGCGGCATGGCCTCGGCCGTCGATCCCGCCTCGCCGGAGGTGATCAACCTGGAGCGGGTCGGCTTCCTGCGGGAGCGCGTGCAGACCATGCGAGCATTCGTCGAGCAGGTCTACGTTCCCGACCTGAAGGCGATAGCCGGCTTCTACCCGGAGTGGTTCGCGCTGGGAGCCGGCCACCGCAACTACCTGAGCTACGGTGATGCACCGACCGGCAGCATCCACGACACCGGCTCGTATGCCTTCCCGCGCGGGATCATCCTCGGCGGCGACCTGCGAACGGTCCATCCGTTCGACCAGGCCAAGGTGACCGAGTCGATTGCGCGCTCGTACTACGACTACTCCGGGGGAAAGGAGGAGGTGCGCCACCCGTGGAACGGAGAGACGAAGCCCAACTACACCGGGCCCACCCCGCCGTTTGAGGAGCTCACCACCGACGCGGAGTACTCCTGGCTGAAGGCGCCGCGCTACGACGGCAAGGTGATGGAGGTTGGGCCCCTCGCCCGCGTGCTGGTCGCCTATGCCAGCGGCTCGGCGCGCATCCGATCCCTCGTGGACGGAACGCTGGCCGAGCTGGGGCTGCCGGCGACGGCGCTCTTCTCGACCCTCGGACGCGTCGCCGCCCGAGCTCTCGAGACCGTCTACCTGCTCGATCTGATGGACGGGTGGCTTGATGAGCTGACCGCGAACATGGGCAGCGGCGACCTGCGCGTGCATGACGGCACCAGGTGGGATCCCTCAACATGGCCTGCGGAGGCTGAGGGATGGGGCCACCACGAGGCGCCGCGCGGCTCGCTCGGGCACTGGGTGCGAATCAAGGACCGCAAGATCGCCAACTACCAGGCGGTCGTCCCGAGCACCTGGAACGCCGGACCGCGTGACCTCCAGGGCCAGACCGGCCCGTACGAGGCCGCCCTGGTGGGAACGCCCGTGGCGGACCCGGAGCGGCCCCTGGAGATCCTGCGCACGATCCACTCCTTCGACCCGTGCCTGGCGTGTGCGGTGCACGTCATCGACGCAACCGGTCGCGAGCGCAGTCGAGTGCAGGTCCGTTGATGACGGCCGGCAGTTCGACCGCCGCCGGCCACACCGCCGCTGGCCCGCCCGCGGAGGTGCTCTACGTTTGGGAGCTCCCGGTGCGTCTCGCGCACTGGACGATCGTGCTCAGCATCGTTGTGCTGACGGTCACCGGGCTGTACATCCACGAGCCGTTCGTCGCGCCGCCACCCGGAGAGGTGACGCCCTCGATCATGGCGACGGTCCGATTCATCCACGAGCTGACGGCGATCGCCTTCACCATCGCGGTCGGGTTCCGCGTCTACTGGTCGCTGGTGGGGAACCGATACGCCAGCTGGCGGGCAATCGTGCCGCACACGCCGGCCCAGTGGCGCTCGGTGCGCGAGATGTTCGCGTTCTACACATTCCGTCGACCATCGCCGCCGCCGTCCATCGGCCACAACTCCCTCGCCAGTCTCGCGTACCTGGTCGTCTACCTCGGCTTCTTCGGCCAGATCCTGACGGGCCTGCTCCTGTTTGCGTTCCTTCTCAGCACCGGCCCCGTTTCGCTGCTGTTCGGATGGGTATCGCTGGTGCCGGGCGGCATCCAACTAGTGCGCCTGCTCCACTACCTGCTTACCTTTGCCTTCCTCGCCTTCACGGTCCACCACGTCTACAGCTCGGTGCTCATCGATCTCGAGGAGCGCAACGGCCTCATCTCGAGCATCGTGACCGGCTTCAAGACACGCCTGGCCGAGTGGCGTGACATCGAGGACGGGCCCACCAATGCATGAGGCGGGGCTGGTCGAGCAGGCGCTGCAGGACGCCCTCCGCGGGCGGATGACCGTCGCGGCGCTCGAGATGGAGATCGGCGATCCGGCCGGCATCAGCGCGGAGGCTGCACGGCTCCACCTCGAGATCGCCATGCGCGAGGTCGGGCTGGAGGGCGTGCCGGTCGAGATCCGCGTCGCCGGCGTGACATGCCCGGCCTGTGGTACTGGAGCCAGCCAGGCGACGGCGGAGGCGTTCTGCGCCACGTGCGGGTGGCCGCTGCCCCGGCCGGAGGGCGCCCCCCTGGTCATCCGGGCGCGGAGCTGAACCATGTGCCTGACAATGCCCGGCCAGGTACTGGCGGTCGATGCGTCAGGTGCCACCATCGAGTCGGACGGTCGCCGGCGTCGTGCCTCGACGCTGCTCTACCCCGATGTGGCGGTCGGAGACTGGGTTATCGTCGCCGCCGGAACGGTGGTGCGGCAGTTGACCCCGGCTGAAGCCATGGAGATACGTGACGCGTTGCTGGAAGCATTGCGGCTGGTCGACAGCCAGAAAGGACTCACCGATGCAGTCTCGTGAAACCGATCGGCCGGCCCTGCCGCGAACCCTCGGCTGGGGGATCGGCCTGGCGGCCAGCACCGCGCTGATCAGCGGCATTGCCGTCTACGTCAACGCGATTGGCGTCAAGCAGGTCCCGGACGCCGCCCTGTACACCACCCTCAAGAACGGCGTGGCAGCCGTGCTGCTGATCGGGATCCTGCTCGCCACCCCGCGGGCACGCGCGGCCGTCCCGCGTCTGGCGGGCCGACAGTGGCTGGGCCTTGGGGCGATCGGTGTGCTCGGAGGCAGCATCCCGTTCCTGCTCTTCTTCACCGGTCTGTCGATGGCCAGTGCGCCGAGCGCCGCGTTCATCCACAAGACGCTCTTCATCTGGGTCGCGCTGCTGGCCGTACCGCTGCTGGCCGAGCGGCTTGGCTGGACCCAGATCGTGGCGCTGGCCGCGCTGCTCGGGTCGCAGATCCTGATCAGGCCGCCGACCGGCGTGACCTGGGGCGGCGGTGAGACGTTGATCGCTCTCGCCACACTGCTCTGGGCGTGCGAGGTGATCGTGGCTCGCCGGCTGCTGCGCAGCATCCCCTCCTCGGTCGGCGCGGCGGGGCGGATGGGGATCGGGTTCGTCGTCCTGGTCGGGTACCTGGTGGTGACCGGGCGCGCCGGCATGATCGCCCAGCTCAGTGCGGTCCAGTGGGCCTGGGCGCTGATGACCGGACTGCTGCTCGCCGGGTACGTGGCGACGTGGTACGCGGCGCTGCGACGCGCACCGGCCACGGTGGTGACGGCGGTGCTCGTTGCAGCAGCGCCCATCACGGCCACGCTGTCGGCGCTCGAAAGCGGCAGCCTGCCGGGCGCGGCGCCGATGGGCGGGTATCTCCTGGCCCTTGCGGCCGTGGCGGTGCTGGCCTGGGCGGCATGGCGCGGACGGAGAGTGGATGCGCTGACGGCCTGATGCGTCCGCCCGGCGCGGCCGAGATCATCTGAATGGAGCATACGGGACCGCGGCGCAAGGGGCCCCGGTTCGCCGTGCTTGGCCTGGGGAACCGGATCCAGGGTGACGAGGCGCTCGGCGCCATCGTGGTCGAACGGCTGCACGGCGAGTTGCCTGCGAGCCTCACCGGCAGCGTAGAACTCATCGACGGCGGAACCGTGGGGCTGGGGCTCCTGCCCTACCTGGAGGACCTCGACGGGCTCGTCGTCGTGGACGTGGTGGATCACGCGGCGGCGCCGGGCTCGCTGGTCGACATGGAGATCGACCCGTTGCGGCCGGCGGAGGGACCGATGGGCGTTCACGAGCTCGGCGCGGCCGAGCTGCTCGGTGCACTGCTGATCACCGGCCGGCTGCCGAGGCGAGTCCGGGTGATCGGTCTGCAGCCGGACCGGATCGGGATGGGGACCGAGCTCAGCGCCGCTCTTGCGGGTCAGCTGCCCGAACTGCTGACCACGATCTCCGAGCGCCTGACGGCGTGGGCGGCCGAGATCGGTTCCGAGAACGGCGCGATGCGCTGATACTGGCCTCGCGATGTGTCGTGCGAGTGCTGGTCCATCGGGTTGCCGTGGCCTTCGTGTCTCTGTATCCTCGAGCCACCCGGATAGCCGGCGCCCCGTGTTGTTGCGAACGGGTCGATGGCGGAATAGCTCAGTGGCAGAGCAGGGGACTCATAAGTCTCTGAACGCAAGCGCTGTGCTATGAGCGTGGGACAGCGTGCGTAGGTGCCAGAGTTGTCGACTGAAACTTCGGTCTCTCCGAGCGCTGGGATAACCCGCCATTGACGCTTGCGCGGCGAGCGTTAATTGCTCAGTTGTCTACTATCCCGGCGGCACCAGGCGCCGCCCGATCTGCCCCCCATTGTCGGATGCATGCGGTCTTTAATGGAGTGCTGGGACTCCGTCCGCCCAATTGGAGTTTACGTCCGTAGTCGGTCGAGGATGCGCGCGGCGATCTCGTCCTCGACGACGCTGTCCGGATCCCGCAGCCCGCCCATCGCCGCCTGGATCCCCACCAGGCTGGCGTACAGCGGCGGACAGGTGGGACAGTGAGCCAGCAGTGGAGGTTGGGCGCTGGCCTGGACGACACTGAAACCCTGTCCCAAGACGCACCATCCGCCGCCGGTCGCAGGACCGACGAGTTCGCGATCGACCGCCTCGGTCTCGAAACGATTAGGGCTCATGCTTCATCTGGGCCAGGACGCGAGCAGGACCTCGGAGACCGTCTGCGCCAGCCCAAACGGATTCTGTACGCCCATCGGGTGCTCGGTCTTCGGGACGACCTTCCACCGGACGCCCATTTCCATGAGGTCGTGCTGAAGGCCGGGCCCTGGATCGCTCAGTTCGCCCTGCAGATACCAGCGCGGCATCTGGAGCCTGGCCAAGAGCCGGCGAACGGACGGGTTGGTCCCACGTTCGTGAGAAACGGCCTCTCGATGGAGGGCGCGAGGCTCGACAAGGCGGGTCATCCCGAGATGGGCGGCCCGCCAGCCGTCGGGCTGCGCCTCCGCCTCCTTCGATTGAGCGTCGAGTAACTCGTTGAAGCCGCGCGCGACGAACTGAGCTTCGGTTTGACCAGCGAGCGGTTCGCGGCCGCCGGCGTCGATGGACGGCTCGGCCATGATCAACAGCGACACGGTGTTGGCCCGAGCCGTCGCCACGAGGACGGCGACAGCGCCGCCCATGCTGTGACCCACCAGCCCGCACTCACGCAGTCCGAGGGTGTCGATCAGGGCGACGATCGTTCGTGCGTGCTCCTCCAGCGTGTATGCGAAGTCTGGCGGCCTATCACTATGGCCATGGCCGAGGAAGTCGACCAACAGCGATCGGCGCCCTCGCAGCGGGGCCTGGACAGCGGCCGGGAGCAGGTCGCCGGTCGAGGAGCACTGCCAACCGTGCAGCCACACCAACGGTGGATCGTCGCCCGGGATTTCGATAATCCGCAGGAACGCCCGTTCGCCAGGCAGGTAGACGGCCTTCACGCTGTCCCGCCGGCAGACACGCTCGTAGCGCCAGCCCGTACCACCTGTCACCTCCCGCTGCTGCGCCGTTGGAGGGCGTCAGCCTGCCACGGTCATGCCCCGCCCCGTGGCAATCATCCACGAGCGGGGCAAGATCCTGATAGCCGAGCGACCTGGTCCCTTTACTCGTGGACTGGCTGCGGGAACTTCTCAAACGGACAGCCCGAGGCCTTTACGGCAACCCATTTGCCGTCCCAGCCATTGGCGTTCTCCACGACCCAGGCGTGAAATAGGCCGCCATTGGCCATGGCATTCAGCATGTTGCAGGATCCAACGTACTCGGGACCATCTGCCGCCGAGGCGGTGCCAGCAAGCCCGCTGAGGGTCAGGGCGATCACTGCTGTGCCCACCAGGATTCGAAACCGTCTTGTGAAACGAGTCATTGCTTTCTCCTATCGAGTTGTCCGTATTCGCCATCGCAGTCACTGCCGCGGACTGCCGCACGAGAGACGGACCTTGAGGTAGTCAGCCGCCACCGCTCCCGCGAGGGCGCGGATGCTGAAGACGACCAGCTCGTTCAAAGGGAAGACGCGGGGTCGCTTGAAATTGGGTGCCGTTGTGTCTCCCTTCTGGGCTGTGCCAAGGACACGCCTACCTGTTGCACCTCGTGGAACGTCCGGAGCGTGGTGCCGCCGACCGGGAACACGGCTCGGAGGGCCACGTCGCTGCGGGCCGGGTCGAACGCCCAGCCTTCGAGCACCACCGCCGTCGAGGAGACGTCCCGCAGGAGGGTTACGCGGGTGATTCCGAGGCTCGCGAGCCGCTCCGCGACGTTCGGCCCCAACACGGGTTCCCCCGCCTGGATCTCGGCGACGAGCATGACCATGGCCATCGGGGTGGCGCCCTTCCTGGTACTTGAGCTCGACCTGGACGATCGATTGACCCGAGGCTAGGAGCGGACGGCCTTGCGATCATCGGTAGAACCACGTACCCGGTCGGCGGAGTGGACCATGGTCGCCAATTCGGTGCGGTTTCGCAGCCCGAGCTTGGTCAGGACGTTCGTGATGTGCCGCTCCACGGTCCTGGGCGAGATGGCGAGCGAGCTTGCGATCTCCTGGTTGCTGCTGCCGGCTGCGGCGAGTCGAGCGACCTCGGCTTCCCTCGGGGTCAGACCAGGCAGACCAGGTTCGCGAACACCCGGGCCGCGGCGCCATGTTCGAACTCCGAGCCGCCGGAGCTGCTGGGCGGCCAGGCGCTGCTGGCTCGTTGCGCCCACCTCCTCGGCCAGCTTTGCCGCGCTGGTGAAGGCGCGTACCGATGCGGCTCGATCAAGCCGGGCAAGCACCCGCCCCAGATCAATGCGCGCCCACATGAGCTCCTCGAGCAATCCCTGCCGCTGAAGCTCGTCAGCCAACGTCCCAAGGGTCGACGCAGCCGCCCGGAGCTCGCCCTCGGCCTCTGCGATCGCCGCTTCAGCCCGCGCCCGACGCACCTCTCGCATCGGATAGCCGGTACCGGGCGAACCGTTCAGCCATACCTCCATCTCCAGCTTCGCGTCTTCAGCTCGACCGATGCGCGCGAGAAGCTCCGCCGAGGTCACGGCGAGCTCGGACGCACATCGAGGGCACGCGGCAAGGTCCGAGTCTACGTGCGCGGCGGCGAGCTCCGTCTCGACGTCCCGGGCCACGCGGGCTCCGCCGGATCTCGCGCGCCACGTGGCGAGATTCTGGTGGATCCTCAGGCGGAAGTGGGGATCGCTCTCGGCTTCGGCGTCATGGCGCAGCGCGCTGACAGCGGCACCGACGTCGCCCACCGCGAGCTCAATGACGTGGAGCCACGGCGCGGGATTGCCCCAGCGTCGAGGAGCGTTTCCCAGTCGGCTCTCGATCTCGCAGGCCTCGAGCGCAATGGCGCGGGCTTCGGCAAAGCGGCCCAGCATCGGAAGCGCCCGGGCCAGGCCGTTGCCCGCTTCGACCATCGCCGTGGGCATGACGAGCCGCCGGGCCGTGTCCCAGGCCTCCCGGAGGCTGGCTTCCGCCTCCCGCAACCGCCCGAACGGCAGAAGCGCGATCCCGATGCGCAGGAGGGCGCCGACCCGCGGCTCGTCATCAAGCCTGCGGGCGAGGAGCAGCGAGCTCTCGCTCAGCCTGATGACGTCGTCGCCGCGGTCTTCCTGCATGGCCGCATCCGTCGCCGTGTGGAGGGCGGCCAGGTACGTGGCGCGCTGTGCCGGGGATAGCTGGGCAGGGCCGCCGTCAGCGGCGGCCATCTCCTCGGCGCTGGCGAGCGCCCGATTGGCCGCCCGCGTGCCGGCCGCCGTTTCGTGATCCAGCCAGAGACTGATGTCCGCCTCGAGCGTGTGGATGCGGGCATCGATCTCAGGCGCGGCACCGCCGAACTGCCTGGCGCGGTCGAGGTACAGGTGCGCTTCGTGTCGCTGGCCCGCCAGGAAGGCGGCACGGGCAGCCTCGAGCTCGGCGTGTTGGCGCTGCCGCACGTCGGTCGCTGACTCGCTGACCCGGGTCCACCTCTCCATCGCCAGCTGCTGTGCGCCGAGGACGCTCCCCAGCTCGCCGAGCGCCATGTCCAGCATGAGCTGCTCGGCGGAGCCCGCATTCTGTCCGTCGGCGATCGAAGCCAGGACCGACAGCCCTTCGGTGCCGAGCAACCGGCGCTGCGGGGAGCCGACCATCCGGATCGCGAGTTCGGTCGTCGCCATTCCGGCCGCCGTGCGATGCTCGAGTGCCTCGCGCAGGAGCCTGATGTCGCTGCCGGCGTCCCGTTCGAGGAGGCTTGCGAACCGGGCGTGAAGGCGCTCGGCGGTCGCGGATGGGATGTCGTGCTGGGCTGCCTCGCGGATGAGGTCGTGGGCCATCCGGAGCATCCCGGCCGCTTCGACCACCAGGCCGCCATTGATGAGCTCGCGAGCCACGTGGCGGACGCGCTCCGCCCCCCAGTCGAGGATCCATGCCAGATCATCGGTACTCAGCGGGCGCCCACCCACTGCAAGGGCCGTCAGGAGCGCAGCGGCATCACCGCTGAGTACGCGGAGCCGATCCTGGATCAGCCCCGAAGGATCCGCTGTATGGTCGCCGAGCACCAGCGCCTGCAGCCAGAACGGCGACCCGCGCGCCCGCCGCCACAGACCGGCCGCCTCGCCGTCATCGAGGCTGGCGTCGAGAGCCTGGACCAGCGACACGCCCTCTTCCAGGGCGAGGGGGCCCAGTTCGATGTGCGCTTGTCGTTCGCCCGGCACGACGGCATTCAGGGCGGCAGCGAAGGTCCCGGCGGGGGGTGAGGGTCGTGCCGCAGCGATGACGGTCAGCTCCCCGCCGCGCGCTGCCGCGGCCTGCAGCAGGTAGTGGATGAGGCCAATGGACAGGTCGTCGACCCACTGCAGGTCGTCGATCGCGATCAACATGGGGCGGGAGGATGCCAGTGCCCGGTGGGCCGCCTCGAAGATCCTGAGTGGATCGCGTGACTCCTGGGCCAGCTCGCCGAAGACGAGCCGCTCGAGGTCGTGCCCGGTGCCGGGGACCTCGGCCAGCAGGCGGAGCAACGGCGCGGCGCTGGCCAGGGGGACCGATCGGATCGGCTCGAAGCCGACAAGCCGGCTCTGCAGCGCCCTTGTCTGGTCGAGAACCTCCGCGAGCAGGCGGCTCTTGCCGGTGCCGGGCTCGCCGGTGATAAGGGAGGCTGCTGGAAGCCCTGCTCGATGAGCCCGCCGCTGCAGCTCTGCGAGCCGATCGAGCTCCTCCCGTCGGCCAATGAATGGCTCGTTCACCGATGGAGCCTAACGCAGGCTCACGCTCGAGAGTGTGCGGACCGTGAGAAATGGCTGAGTGAGACAAGGGACATGGCCACTCCGACCGACTCCATCAGCCCATCAGCTGGGGCTGATCGGCCCCACCCCGGAACATGATCGGATGGCACCAAGCGTGCGCTGTGCTCACGAACTTGCCCGAGTTCCTCACTGCCGGTATCCTCCGAGTGAGTTCGCTCGATAGGCTGCTCGTCGGTCTGAGCACGAAATCGGCGGCGGAGTAGCTCAGAGGTAGAGCAGGGGACTCATAAGTCACGCCCCCGATACACTGTGGCCCTAGCGTGGAACCCCAGTACAATTCCGCACACTTATGTGCTCTATCGCCGGCCTCGCAAGAGCAAACAACTCCCGTAGAGCATATGCGTGACTGGCGCCTCCAGTGGACGACTCTGGAGGCCGCGACGCGATGGACCGGACGTGACGACCGTCGCGTCGATCAGTGGCGTCGCCGTGGTTAGTCTTCAGAAGTCGCAGTGAACACTCATCTCGCCGAGCCGGCGTACAACAGTGACCTACGCTGCGGTGAAGCTGACGTCCAGCTCTTTCATGCCGTACTCCGCGATGCCGTCGACGCCGCCTGACAACCCGTCCACGTCGATACGCGGCCAGGTGTGAGATTGGTTCGGTCTTGGCCTCAGGCGCGTCTATAAGTCGTGACGCCCAAGCGAGAGGCCCGAACGGAAGCGAATCGTCTCGGGCTCGAACGATCGGCAAGCTTGAGGGATCACTAGTCATGGATGGAGCCGACGGTGGCGCCTCGGCAGGCTGACGCAGCCAGTGTGGCGGCGATCTTCGAAGCGCTCGTCGGCCCGTGGGTGGACGAGATGTACCGTGCCGCGGCGGCAATCGTCGGCGAGGACGACGCACGTGACGTTACGCAGGACGCGATGGTCGACGCCTGGCGCGGCTTCGGCAAGCTGCGCGATCCACGACTCGCGCGGCCGTGGCTGCACGCCATCGTCGCGAACCGTTGCCGCAAGCACCTGCGCGCCAAGCGTAGCCGGCCACGGCTGATCAGCGTGGTGGTGCCGGAAGGTGCTGTGGACGATCAATCTGCTGCGTTGTCTGAGCGCGATCGCCTCGATCGGGCGTTCGCCTCGTTGACTGTCGACCAGCGGGTCGCGGTCGTCCTGCACTACGTGGTCGACCTGTCGGTTCCGCAAATCGCCACCGCGCTGTCCGCGCCGGAGGGAACCGTCAAGTCACGTATCCACTCGGGCGTCGAGCGGCTGCGGGCGGCGCTGGAGTCGGAGGACGACCGATGAACGATCGCGATGAGCGCGTCCGTCGGTACCTGCGCTTGCGCGCCGACGTGCCGATCCCTCATGACCTGCGCTGGCCGTCGGCGGCCGACAATAGACGTCCGCTGACCACGCTCTGGTCGCACGTCCGGTGGGCTGGTCTGGCGGCGGCCGTCGTCGTGGCAGCAGTGGTCGTTCGCATGGTCGTGGTGAGCGCGCCATCAGAGGACGGTACGCGCCCAGGTCAGACCAGCCCGCCTGCGACGGCGTCGGCCAGTGCGAGCTCGCCAGTCGACGCTCAGTTCCCCACGACAGTGGTTGGCATGCCAGTCGTGTCGGTGGCGCAGGCGGTCGACCTGTTGGAGCGCGGCGACCTCGATGGCCGAGCCGTCGCTATAGCCGGCTACTTCTTCGAGTCGATGCCCTCCTGCCCGCCGCCGATGCGCTACATCGGCCCGCTCGATGACTGGTGCCGGTTCGTGGCGTTCGCCGATGATGTGGCCAGCGCCACGCTGTGCACATACACGGACAACAGCATTACGTGCCGCCCACCGTCGGGCACGCACCTGGCGCCGTTCTTCCTGTCGGAGACCAGCGGCGCTCTGCCGTCGGCGTCGGATGGGAAGCCCACGCCACTCGTGCTGATCGGCCACGCCGGCGACCCGCGCCAGTGGCAGTGCGCGGCTGATACGCAGGAGGGCTGTCGGCAAGCATTCGTCGTCGACCGCATCGCGTGGGCGAACGGTGAGGAAGTACCGCTCACCGCGCCGGAGCCTTGGGATCAGACAACCTTTGAGCGGCTCGTGCCCCGCTTGACAATGGACCAGGCAACCGCAGTGCTCGGCCTCGGCGACCAGGTGCTGGCCGCGGCGGCGTTCCGGGCGGGCGACATCCCGACGGTCGACCCGCGCTGGAACCTGGCCGGCGACGAGATCATGTGGATCGTGCGGTCGATCGGAGCTGATGCGAGCGCTGACGCCACCCGATCCGTGACCGTCTCGCTGGTCGACGATGCCACTGGGAATCTGGTCGACGCCCACGATCTGGCCCTCGATGCCGCCTTTCGACCGGCGCGCCTGTGGACGATCGCGACCGCGAACGGCGTCGAGTGCTGCGCCGGCGACGTCTTTCCGTTCTACAGGGTCAGGTCCGAGGACGGCACTGTGCTCCATGACGGCATGGTCCTGGGCGGTGCCTATGGCCGGGACAATGCGACCACCTACGGTCCGGGCGTGCCGCTGGTGCTGAGCCCGGGAACCTACTCGGTTACCGTCTGGCTGGCCAGCATCGATGGTGGAGTCATCGGTCCTCCCACGGATGAGTGCTCCACCGAGGTCAGCCTGCGCGAGCTCGACGACCTGATGCTCGAGACCCACTTCCCGGCAGCCGGGCATGCCTGTGCATTCGGACAGCCGTCAGCGCCGAGGCTGACTCGCTAAGGCCAAGCTGGACTGGAGGCCCTAAGTGAAGTTCACTTAGCCATTCAGAAGTCCGACCGTCTCGATCGCGAAGGCCCTCACGGACTCGGCGTCCGTCAGCCGATCGATTGCGTCCGATGTCAGCTGCCAGCCGTCGTCACCGCGGGTAACCCTTACGCTCCCAGCAAGATGTGGAGCGATCTCCCCGAGCTCCCAGTCATCCCCAACCAGGCCAACCGCCCACGTGGCCGAGTTCTCGTCTGCGCTGCCGTTCGGCACGAACCGTGGCTCTACGGTGCCCATGTCCCCGCTCAGAGCCGATCGCCGGGGCCGAGGCGCTTGTAGGCCTCGCGGGCGCGCTCATCGGCGGCTGAGGCGCCGTAGCGCGCCAGCATCTGGCGGCTCCTCCAGCCGGCGAGGCGCATGAGGTCGCCCTCGGTGCCGCCGGCCGACAGCCACTGGTGGGCGTAGGTGTGGCGGAACTGGTGGGGGTGGATGTCGGGCAGGCCCGCTTGGCGGCCGCGGCGCTTGACCACCTGCTCGACGCCGGTCTCCGTCAGCCGTCCGCGCTTGCCGAGCCACAGCCACGGCTCGGCGGCGTCGACGCGCCGGGCGCGGACGCGCAGGTATCGGTCCAGGGCCTGCCCCGTCTTGTGGCCGAACGGGCAGGCCCGCGGGCGGCGCCCCTTCCCCAGGACCAGCGCCACCTCGTGGTCGAAGTCGACGTCCTCGACCCGCAGCCCGGCCAGCTCGCCACGACGCATGCCGGTGTCGAGGAAGAGCCGGATGATGGCCGCGTCGCGCCGGTCCTCGAACGAGGTGCCGTTGCAGGCCTCGAGCAGCCGGCGGAGATCCTCCTCGCGCAGTACGGGTGGGGGAGACTCCGGCACGTGGGGCGGACGCATGGTCGCCATCGGGCTGCGCTCGATCTCGCCCTCATCGGCCAGCCAGCGGAAGAACTGTTGGAGCGAGCGGAAGCGCTGCGAGAGCGTTGCCGGTCGCATGCCGGCCTCCTGACGCTCGACGAGGAAGGCTTTGATGTCCTCGCGCCGAATGTCGGCCACCCGCCGCGGTCGTCGGCGACGCGGATCGGCCAGGAAGGCGTCGAACTGGTCGACCGCCTTGGCATAGGTGACAATGGTGGACGGAGCCTTGTTCTCGGCCCGCAGGTGGCGGGTGAAGGAGGCCAGGTTGGCGAGAACGTCCGGATCGGCTATAGAATCAGAGGGAGCGCGATTGCGCGCGGTAGAGCTCATGACTGTTGGCGAACCTCGTCCAGACGGCATCCAAAGTTATAGGCTCAAAAACCGGTGTGGTCAAGCTCGACGCCAGTTATATCGTGTAACTGAGCGTGAAACCGTGGCGGAGTAGCTCAGTGGCAGAGCAGGGGACTCATAAGCCCTTGGTCGGTGG
>JBBEBK010000113.1:0-2755 GCA_040882375.1 Chloroflexota bacterium | reverse complement strand
ACCCCTGACCCCTGCGATGCGAACGCAGTGCTCTCCCAACTGAGCTACATCCCCACGGAGCGGGCCGAAGTATAGCAACGGGTCGCCGGGACCGCCCCTGAGCGCTTGCCGGTCCCTACAATTGGGGTGCCTCGTCGTGCGAACGAACACCGGACGAGGGCCGCAACGGGGTAACCGATGACCGATGCCAATGGCGCCGCCATCCGCACGCGCGGCCTGACCAAGTTCTACGGGACCAAGCGCGGGATCGTGGACGTGGACCTCGAGATCCACGCCGGCGAGATCTTCGGGTACCTGGGACCGAACGGCTCGGGCAAGTCGACCACCATTCGCCTGCTGCTCGACCTGATCCGCCCCACCCGTGGCAGCGCCGAGGTGCTCGGCCACGATGCGCACGAGGCCCCGCTCGACCTCAAGCGCAGGATCGGCTTCCTGCCCGGCGAGATGGCGCTCTACGAGCGCATGACCGGCCGTGACATGCTGCGCTACTTCGCCTACCTGCGCGGCATGCGCGACCTGGGTGACGCCGACACCCTCGCCGAGCGCCTGGAGGCGGACCTGTCGCGGCCCATCCGCTCCCTGTCGCGGGGCAACAAGCAAAAGGTCGGCATCGTGCAGGCGCTCATGCATCGGCCCGCGCTGGCCATCCTCGACGAGCCGAGCAGCGGCCTCGACCCGCTGGTGCAGCAGGAGTTCTACCGGATCCTGCGGGAGGTGCGGGCCGACGGACGGACCGTCTTCCTCAGCTCGCACGTGCTGGCCGAGGTGGAACACACCGCCGACCGCGTGGCGATCCTGCGCCATGGCCACCCGGTGGTGATATCGGGCCTGGCGGAGCTCAAGGCACAGGCGCTGCGCAAGATCGAGCTGTACTTTTCGGCCCCGGTCTCGCCGCAGGAGTTCAGCCGGCTGCCGTCGGTGCGGGGTGTGCGGGCCGAGAATTCGATGCTGGAGCTGGTGGTGGAGGGAATGGTCGACGACATCATCAAGGTCGCCAGCCGCTATCGCGTCGAGAACGTGATCAGCCGCGAGCAGGACCTCGAGGAGGTCTTCCTGACCTACTACCACGACGAGACCGATGACCAGGCCGCAACACCACCGACCCCGGTGGCCGCCGGCACCGCGGGGGAGGACGGCTGATGCTGCGCACCATCGCCACCAAGGTGCTGCGCGACGGGTGGCGCGGGCTCCTCTTCTGGAACCTGGGCGTCGCCGCCCTGGCCTTCATGACGGTCGGCTTCTACCCCGCCATCCGAGACAATCCCGAACTCCACAAATTTTTGGAGAACCTGCCGGACGCTGTGGTGGCGCTCATGGGGGAGGGAGACCTCGTATCGCCGGCGGGCTACCTGAACAGCCAGCTGTTCGGCTCGATCGTGCCGTTGCTGCTCCTCTTCTACGCGGTGGGGGCTGGCGCCTCGGCGATCGCCGGCGAGGAGGAGACCGGCACCCTGGACCTGCTGCTGGCAAATCCGGTGAGCCGCACCCGCGTGCTGCTGGAGAAGGTGGCGGCCATGCTGCTGGGGCTGATCATCATCGGTGCCGTGATGTGGGGAGTGACCATGGCAGCGGCGCTGCTGGTGGACATGCAGATCAGCGCCGGACGGGTGGCGGAGGTGATCATCAGCGCGGTCCTCTTCGGTTTCGTGATGGGGGCGCTGGCGCTGGCCGTGGGAGCGAGCGCGGGTTCGCGAGGACTGAGCATCGGCATTGCGGCTGCGGTGGGGATCGCGGCGTACCTGGTGCAGTCGCTGGCGGCGCTGGTCGATTTCCTCGAGCCGGTGGCCCGCATCTCGCCGTTCTACTACTACTACGAGGCCGATCCGCTGCGGAACGGGATCGACCCGCTGCACGCCGGCGTTCTGGCGGGGACGAGCCTGGTCCTGGTGGTGTTGGCGCTGATCGGCTTCAACCGTCGCGACCTCCGCGTCTGACCCCTGATCCGGGCCTCGGGAAGGGGCTTCCCAAACTAGAACATCTGTTCTATCATCGGTTGGGCCATGACCGTAGCCCAATCCCTCCCCGAACTGCTCGAATCGCTGCGTGATCGTGGGCTGCGGCGTGGGGTGGATCCCGGACCGATGGTCGCCGCCGACCCTCTTCCCACCGGTCAGCCCGGGCTCGATGCCGCGCTGCGCAGCGGCGGTTGGCCGCGCGGCGCCCTGGCCCTGCTCGACGCCCCGACCGGCAGCGGGGCCACCAGCCTGGCGCTCGGATCGCTGGCCGCCTGCCAGGCCGACGGAGGGCTGGTCGCCTGGCTCGATCCGTTCGGGCGCCTCGACCCGTCGACCGCCGCCCGGCTGGGCGTCTCGCTGGAATGGCTGCTGGTCGTCCGCCCCGCCGACCCCGTCGAGGCATTGGAGCTGGCCGGCTGGCTGGCCCGCAGCCGCCTCATCGACCTGCTCGTCGTTGACCTGGCCGATGCCCCGCCGCCGCGCGGCCTCGAGCGCCTCACGGATCGCCTCGCCGACCAACTGCGGCGCACCACCGGCGCCGCCCTCCTCTTGGCCGATGCCGCCGGTCGCGAGGCCGCCGCCCGCGCCGCGGGGGTGCGCGTCGCGCTCCAGCGGCTCGCCTGGCTGGCGGTGGGGGAGGACCTGGTCGGGCAGCGGATCGAGGCGACGGTGACCCGCCACCGCTGGGCGCTCCCCGGCGGCAACGCCGAGCTGGACCTGTGGTTCGGCGAGGGGCGCCGGATCGATCCGCTCCTGCGCTCCGCCGCCGCTCCCCGGGAAGTGACCTTCGCCTCGGCCAC
>JBBEBK010000112.1:0-2775 GCA_040882375.1 Chloroflexota bacterium | reverse complement strand
CGGCCGAACGCTGGATCATCGCCAGGGTCTGGAGCACCGAGTCGTGCAGGTGCGCGGCCATCTCGGCGCGCTCCTCGGTCCGAATCCGGGTGCTGCGCTCGTCGATCAGGTCGCGCCCGATGCTCCAGATCCACGGCCCGCCGATCAATCCCAGCCCGCCGATCGCCACCAGCGCGGCGAGCAGCATCGGCCCAGCCGTGGAGATGCTGTAGCTGCTGGCCAGGAAAACGGTCATGGCGCCGACGATCAGGAGGCTGCCGATGGCCACCCGTGGGATCGAGCGGCGGCCGCTGATCACGACGTCGACCGCCGAGCGGCCGCGCCGATCCTCACCGCTGCGTGCCCACAGGATGGCGAAGCCGATGGCGCCCAGGGTCACCGGCCAGGCAAGCTCCTCACCGAACCAGAAGCCGGACACGAAGAGCAGGATCACGACGCCAATCAGGATCAGTGCCGCACCGAGCGCCTGGGGCACGGTGGGCCGGATCAGACGCCGCACGCGAGGGACCGTGGTGGCTTCGCCAACCTCTTCCGGCGCGAGCAGCCAGGTCAGCAGGTAGACAACGATCCCGAAGCCGAACGCGAAGGTGAGCAGGACGAAGGCGATCCGCACAGTGGTCGGCTCCACCCCCAGGTGATGGCCGATCCCGGCCGCCACCCCGCCGATCACGCGGTCGCTCCGGCTGCGCTCCAGGCGCGGACGCGGCGCCCCCTCCGCCGCGTGGGTGGCGCGCCGGGCGCCGACCTGTGCCATGGCGGCATGTTCGCACAGACCCCACCTGCGGACGATCCGGGATGACCCTGAGCCGATGCCGCTGCGGGTCAGGGTAGTTCCAGGGTGCTCCCCGATAGGCAGCCGCTGGCCGGCGGGCCATGATCGGGGCGATGACGAGCCAGGACGCGCGACGCACCGACGCGCCGGGACGCCTCCTCCGCCGCCGCACCATCGATCGGGTGATCGGTGGCGTGGCCGGCGGCCTGGGCGACTATTTCAACGTCGATCCGCTGCTCATCCGCATCGGCTTCGTGGGGTTGATGCTCTTCGGCGGGGCCGGGGTGGTTCTGTACCTCATAGCCTGGCTCTTTGTGCCCGCCGAGGGGCAGGACGCCTCGTTCGTCGATGGCCTGCTCCATCGGATTGGCCTCACCACGGGACGCGTGATCACCATCGCTCTCGTCGGCGTGGTGCTCCTGCTCCTGATCAACTCGTGGAATATGCGTTACGACCTTCCGGGCGATGGCGGTTGGCTGTGGGCCGTCGCGGTCATCGTGGTCGGCTACCTGCTGATTCGCCGTCGCGACGCCGCCCCGGCCGCGTCGGCCGTCGCTTCCGCACCCGCCGTCATGGCAGCGCCGCGGGCGAAGGCCCCGCCCCGCCCGCGCTCGCCCCTGGCCTGGTACATGTACGCCGCAGTGCTGTTGAGCATCGGCCTGCTGGCCATCGTCAGCCAGGCCGCCGAGCTCGATGTTTCGCCCGGGCAGTTCTTCGGCGTGGCCCTCACCGTGCTGGGCATCGGCTTGGTGGTCGGCGCCTGGTGGGGTCGGGCCAGGGTCCTGATTCTCCTGGTGATCCTGCTGGCGCCCCTCGCCGTGACCGCCAGCTTCATCACCGCGCCGCTGGAGGGCGGTATCGGCGCCCTGCGCTTCACTCCCGTCAACTCCGCCGAGCTGCGCGAGGAGTACCGCCTCATGAGCGGGCAGCTGACGCTTGACCTGACCGACCTGAGCATCGTCGCGCAGCCGGTCCACATCGCGGCCAGCGTTGCCGTCGGCCAGCTGGTGGTCATCCTGCCGCCCGACGCCTCCGTCGAACTGCGGGCGCGGATGGGTGCCGGGCAGGTCACCTTCTTTGACACGTACAACGCGGGGACCAGCCTGGACGACCGATACGTCCGCCACCACCGCGGCCCCACCTACATCCTCGACCTGGAGGCCGGCATCGGCGACGTCCTCGTCATCGAGGGACTCGGAGAGGGTTACCAATGACACGCCATTCGGTCGACCTGCTGTCGCTCATCGCCGGCTCGCTGGTGCTCGCCATTGGGCTGGTGCTGCTGACCGGCGGCGTGAGCGATGTGGCGATGGAGTGGGTCGGGCCGGCCGTTGCCATCGGCCTCGGCGTCATGATCCTCGTCGCGGCGCGACCGCAATCCGAGCCGAAGGACGAGCCAGCTCCGACCGACGAGGCATGAGCGCCGAGCCGGTCCTCGAAGCTCACGCGCTCGCAAAGCGCTATGGGCGGCGGACCTGGGCGCTCACCGGGATCGACCTGGCCATTCCGCAGGGGGGAATCACGGCGCTGGTCGGGCCCAACGCGGCCGGCAAATCGACCCTGATCAAGACCTGGGTCGGCTTCGAGCGACCGACGCGCGGCGGCGTGACGGTAGCCGGGATCGATCCGTGGAAGGATCGCTCCGCCGTTCTCGGGATGGTGGGCTACGTCCCACAGTCCCCCGCCCTCTACGACGGGCTGAGCGTGAACGACCACTTGGACCTGGCCGTCCAGCTGCGCCCCGACTTTGATCGGCCCTATGCGCGCCAGCGCCTAGACCAGCTCGGGATTCCCGGCGACCAGGGCGCGAAATCCCTCTCCGGCGGCCAGCAGGCACAGGTCGCGTTGGCATTGGCGCTCGGCACGCGGGCAAAGATCCTCCTCCTGGATGAGCCGCTCGCCAGCCTCGACCCTTTGGCCCGTCGCGAGTTCCTGCACGTCCTGACCGATGCGGTTCGCGCCGATGGCGCCACGGCGCTCCTCTCCAGCCACATCGTCACCGA
>JBBEBK010000111.1:0-2786 GCA_040882375.1 Chloroflexota bacterium | reverse complement strand
GGGCCGTTGCGAGCTCCTGTGTGGCCGGCGATGCCCCAGTGCAGGCAGCCAGCAGCAGCGCCCCGATGATGGCCAGGCGGCCACCGCCTGCCACGGTCACCCCGGTCCTGGCGACCAGATGCGCGTCTCAGGTCGGAATACCACCCAGGCGAACCAGAACGGCGAATCGGCAACGAGAAGGTCCAGCTGCGCGCCCTCCAGCTCGCCGGCCGTCGCGCGACCCTCAAACGACCAGCTCGTTCCGGTCTCGACATCTCGCATCGCTCCATCCTCGGCGGGTTCGAACGTCAGGATCCGCCCGTCGGACGCCCGTCTGAAGGCGTTCGCCGCCCCCACGATCTCGCCGCCGGCCACGGTGGGCGCGCCGAGGCCGGATGCGGCTCCATCGGCCCAGATCACGACGATCGGCACACGACCCACCTCGTCGTTTACCACGTGCTGCTCGGCCAGCAGGGGGAAGGGATACGCGGCCGGCTCGCCGTTGATCACGACGCCCAGGATGCGTACCTTCGGCGACAGCCGGCCATCGAGGAGCGTCTTGTCCTCGAGCAGGAATGGGTCTGAGTCGATCCGGTCGTAGCCAGCATACGGGTTACCGCCATAGTCGCGGGCATGGCCGGTCTCGCGAGACAGGACCATCCCGTCCGGGTGCGCCGTCATGAACTGGCCCCAGCTCACCAGTTGACTGGGAAGGAACTCGAGTTGGGTGCCGGCCAGCTGACCGACGATGGCCTGTCCGGTGGCCTGCTGCCACCAGGTCTCGGTCTGGCGGTCGTACATGACTAGGTCGGAGTGTCGCAGGTTGCCGGTCGTGCCAAAGTCGAGCAGCCGGCCATCCGTCCGGCGGTCAAAGGCAATGGCGGTGTGGCACAGCGGGCAGAAGGTGATAGTCACCGGCATGTCACCCAGGACATCGTTGACGATCTCGTGCCAGACCAGGATCTGGATCGGGTAGGCCCGCCACTCATCACCGATGCCAACGGCGACGACCGGCTCCCGATCTGCGAGCCAGTCCACGTCAGCGACGCCGACGAATTTCGGCTCGTCGACGGCCGGGATGCCATCCTTGCCGGGCCCACCGCTGATGATCTCGCCGAGCGGCACCTCGTGCCGCGAGAAATCGGTGCTCCAGCCGGCGGTCGAGACGCGAAGCCCTGTCAGGTCCGGGACCGCTGCCGAGGCCGAGGGCGACCCCGTCACGCCGGCACCGCCACCGCAGGCGGCCGTCAGCATGGCGAGCACAGGGAGGAGGAGCATGCCTCGCATGACACCCGACAGCGTGCCCGGCCGTGTTGAGGGAGTCTGTGAGCCCGCTGACGGAGTCAGATCGGCCACGGCTCGAGATGGTGCATGATTGAGCCGTGCTACGGCGCCTCTTCGAGCGCGATGCCGGTTCCGAGGTCGAAATCCCGACCGGCGCGCCGCTGACCGATGCAGATCTCAAGGTCGGGCTGCTGCGAGAGATCGACCTCTTCACCGGGTTGAGCCTGGACGAGCTGAGGGAGATCAGCCGCACGCTGCCCATGACGACCTGCCAGATCGGCGGCCTGATCACCTCGCCGGACGAGGAGGATGAGCGGCTGTACATCGTGAAGCGCGGACGCGTCCGCCTCTACCGGCTCACCCCTGACGGCAAGCAGCTCACCCTCGACATCCTCGACAAGGGCCGCATCGTCGGCCGCATGTCGTGGTTGGGCCAGGAGCTCAACGAGGTCTACGCCGAGGCGATCGAGGATGCGGTGGTGTGCAGCTTCACGCCGAGCGAGCTGCGCCGGTTGATCGACCGCTTCCCTGGCATCGGCCTGAACATCATTCGCTACCTCTCCGATCGCCTGGCCGCTTCCGAGCGTGAGCGCGAGGTGATGGCCTTTCGCTCCGTCGAGCAGCGCCTCGCGGCGCGGCTCATGGAGCTGGCCGAGCGCTTCGGCCAGCCCAGCGGCGATGGGGTGGCGATCGATGCGCGCCTCACCCAGCAGGAGCTGGCCGACATGATCGGCACCTCGCGCGAGACCCTGGCCATGACCATCTCCTCGCTCAGGGAGCGTGGCGTGCTGGAGATGCAGAACCAGCGGGTGGTCATCCACGACGTCGAGGGCCTGCGCGGGCTGTCCGGGGCATAGTCCGCGTCGCCTCTCCCCTGTGGCCGGGATTACAGCGCGCAGGCCGGCGTCTCCCCACGATCGCGGCATGACCGTCCCGACCCGGGCCATCGGTTCTGGCTGGCGCCTTCCCGATGCCCCAGCCCCGGTCACAGCCGTCCCCGCCGTCGACCGGGACACGATGCTGGCGGCGGATCGCATCGCGACCGACCGGCTCGGCCTCGGGCTGCTGCAGATGATGGAGAACGCGGGCCGCGAGCTGGCCGACCTCACCCGTCGAGCGCTCGGAGGCTCGGTCGCAGGTCGCAGCGTGGTGGTCCTCGCTGGAACCGGCAACAACGCCGGCGGCGGATTGGTCGCGGCTCGGCGACTCGCGGGCTGGGGCGCGAGTGTGCTTGTGGCGTTTGCCCGGCCCATCGTCCGGTTGCGACCAGGGCCCTGCGCCCAGATCGAGCCGCTGCTTGCCGCTGGAGTGCGAACCGCGGTGGCCGGGTACGACCGAACTTACACTGACCTTGCCGGCGAGGTGCTGCGTGCCGACGCGGTCATCGATGCGCTGATCGGATACAGCCTGAGCGGCGCACCGGACCATGCCTACGAGGCGTTGATCGGCTTGGCAACGCTCGGTGATGGACCCGTGGTCAGCCTCGATATCCCATCCGGCATCTACGCCAGCAGCGGCGAGCG
>JBBEBK010000110.1:0-18243 GCA_040882375.1 Chloroflexota bacterium | reverse complement strand
GCCTAGTATCCGCTCGCCGGTCGGTACCCGCCGCACGTGAGGCGGGGCCGAACGAATGGGAGAGTTCGCAGAGCGGTTTGCCGCACTTTGCGAGCGGCACGCGATGCCGGAGGTCAGACGTGCCGGTCAGTTCGACGGTCCCTCGACCCGTTCCGGGAAGTGAATCGGTGTTCACGGTTCGCGGGCATGTGTCCACTGGTCGGCACTGTGCCGCACGAATCAGTAGCCAATGAGCTCACCTGAGCTGACACGCACATGGGAGAACAGATGTCTCGATTCCTGAAGAAGTCCGCGTCCAAGGACGCGGCGTCGCGGAGGGCTTCCTCCACGCGACTTCTCGCCATGGCTCTTGCCATGGCCCTCGCACTCGCCGCGTGCGCCGACGACGGTGACGCCGACGACGCCGATGCGGACGAGGGCGCCACTGAGGACACCGACACCGAAGCAGACGACGCCGAAGCAGACGACGACGCCGACGCCGACGAAGCGGCGGCCGGTGACGACGAGGCGCTCGACGAGTTCCCGTGCGACCGGGTCGACTTCATCGTCCCCCAGAACGCCGGTGGGGGGTCCGACCTCTACAGCCGCACGATCGCGCAGGCCGAGATCGGCCGGATCCTCGACACGCAGGTCGACGTCCGCAACGTCCCCGGTGACGCCCAGATGCTCGGATTGAGCGAGGTCGCCCGCGCAGGCACCGAAGGCTGCACGTGGACGACGTTCAACCCGCCGTCGGTGACCCTGTCGATCCTCTCTCGTGGCGACGACGCTCCGGTTGACGTCCGTGACTTCGGGATCGTCGGCTCCTGGGCCACCAGTGAGATGGTCGTGGCCGCCCACCCCAGCGCCGGGGTGACCAACCTCGACGAGGTGAAGGAGGCGTACGACTCCGGTGAGCAGGAGATCATGTGCGTGCAGGACACCGGTGGAATCAGCCACATCTACGCGCTGCTGATGCAGTCCGAATGGGGCATCAACTTCTCTGACATCGTGCACTTCGACAGCTCCGAGATCATCGCGGCGCTGCTGCGCGAAGAGTGCATGATCGGTGTGACCAGTGGGGCGAACCTGGGCGTCACCTACGGCAACGACGAGCTCGAAGGCATCGCCTCGTTGTCCGACCTCGAGCCTCCGGTCCTGCCGGGTGTCAAGCCCGCGATCGAACAGGGCGACTACGAGTCACTGGCGTTCCTCTCGCTCACGCGCATGCTGGCGACCGAGCCCGGGACGCCCGAGCCGGTTCGGCAGATGATCGAGGACGCGCTCGAGGAGGCCATCGCCTCCGACGCGGTCCAGGAATGGTCCGAGGAGTCCGGAAACCCGGCCGATTTCCTCGACGGGGCGACTGCCCGTGAGATCCTCGAGAGCACGTTCAGCCTGCCTGAGCGGGTCGACGGGCTCGAGCAGATCCTCGCCGACGCCAATGACTGATTCCACCTGAGCACGGTCCCCGCTGACCCGGTCCGCCGGGGGGCGCCCCTTCGAGAAAGGTCACACCATGGGCGACCGCGTGCAGGGTTCTGAACAGCAATCGACGAGCGACGACGTCGCGGCACAGCCGCAGAAGCCGCCGGCCAGGGTCGCACCACGGCCCGACTCCATCGGCTCCTGGATCGTGGCCGGGATCATCGCGGTCGCCTTCGTCTACTTCACCGTGATGGCGCCGCACCTGTCGGACGACCTCCAGCGCTGGCCCACGTTCCTCGGCGTGATCGGACTCTCGCTCTCCGTCGTCTACCTGGCCCAACAGATCGTCATCGTCAAGCGGGACAAGCAGCGCACGGCAGATCTGGCGGCGCGCCCGGCGCACGAACGCGACGGGCTCACCTCCGATGAAGAAGTCGAGGAGATGACCTACGGAAGCAAGGAGGACTACTCCAAGTCCGGTGACGTCGTCACCGCGATCGCCTTCGGTGGGTTCGTCCTCTACGCGTTCGTGGCGTGGGCGATCGGTTTCCTCGTCGCCACGTTCGCGTTCCTGACGCTCTACATGTTCTTCAACGGCGAACGGGCCCTGTGGAAGTACGTCACCGTCAACGTGAGCATCATCACGTCGGCATACCTGCTCTTCGGGTCGGTTCTCAACATGCGCCTCACCCGCGGTGCCCTGTACAGCCCGGACTGGCTCACCGACTGGCTTCCGATCTAGGCGCGGATAGGCGCCGAGCACGTCAACAGCGTTCCGGGGAGGGCACACGCACATGGAAGACATTCTGGGCGCAGCCGAAGTGCTGCTGCAGTGGCAGAACCTGCTCATCGGGGTGGCGGGATTCCTCGTCGGGTGCATCGGAGGTGCGATCCCGGGACTCGGCGGTGTGCTCACGCTCACACTGATGATGCCATTCGTGTCCGGTTTGTCCATCGAAGTGGCGATGATCGCGCTGATCGGTGCGTACGTCGGTGTGCAGTACGCGAGCAGCGTGCCCGCGATCCTGATGAACACTCCGGGAAGTGCGGGCTCCGCGGCGGCCACGTTCGACGGCTACCCGATGGCCCAGCGTGGCGAGGGTGTGACCGCGATCACCATATCCGCGGTGGCCTCGGGGTTCGGATCGTGGTTCGGCGCGATATTCCTCATCCTCCTCTCGCCGGTCCTCATCGAGTTCGTGCTCCTTTTCGGTAGCCCGGAGTATTTTCTGCTGGCCGTGCTCGGACTCGCCACCATCGTGATGGCGTCGGGCAAGAAGCCGCTCAAGGGGCTGATCGCGGCGGTGCTCGGCTGCTTCATCGCGAGCATCGGCACCAGCCAGCTCAGCGCGCAGCCGCGCTACACCCTCGACATCGCCCAGCTCTACGACGGGATCAGCCTCGTGGCTGCGTTCATCGGGGTGTTCGCCATCGGTGAGATGATGCGTCTCGCCGGTCGGCAGGGAACGTCCATCGCGACGGCGATGTCCCCTGAGGGCAGCCGGATGGAGGGCTTCCGGCTCACCTTCAAGGACTGGCCCGTGCTGATCAAGTCCTCGGCGATCGGGGTGTTCGTCGGGGTCATTCCCGGACAGGGTGCGACGGTCGCGAACTTCCTCGCGTGGGTCGAGGCCAAGCGGTCCTCCAAGGACCCCGACAGCTTCGGGAAGGGCAATCCCGCCGGGATCGTCGCGGTCGACTCGTCGAACAACGCCACGATCGGTGGCGCGCTGGTGCCCACGATCGCGTTCGGCATCCCGGGGGGAGGGATCGCGGCGGTCCTGCTCGTCGCCCTGATCCTGGCCGGTGTCAACCCCGGCCCGAACATGTTCGCCGAGGACATCGGGCTGACCTACACCATGATCGGCGCCGTACTGGTCGGCGGATTCATGTCGTTCACGGTCGGAGTGGTCCTCGCCAAGCAGTTCAGCTACGTCACGATCGTGCCGATGAAGATCCTCATTCCTTCGATCATCACCCTGTCCTACCTGGGTGCGTACGTGATCGGGTTCAGCTTCTCCTACGTGATCCAGACGATCGTGTTCGGCGTCCTTGGATACTTCCTGATCCGGTACAACTTCCCGATCATCGCGTTGATCCTGGGCATCATCCTCGGGCCGTTGGCCGAACTCAATCTGCACCGCTCCGTGCAGATCTCGCAGGGCAATTTCCCGTGGTTCTTCTTCGACCGGCCCGTCGCCGTGGTCCTGATCGCCATGATCGTGTTCGTGCTGGTCTGGCCTCCGTTCGGGCCGCACGTCAAGCGTAAGGTCCGCGAGGTCCGCCGTGGCAAGGACTACGCGTCGGTCGACCGCTGAATCGCCGCTCTGAATTGCGTACCCCAACCATCACACGTCAGGACCGTCTGTGAGCGACGATGGCCAGGTCCATTTCTCCGTCGAGGGTCCGGTCGCCCGGATCGTCGTCGATCGTCCCGAGGCACGCAACGCGATGACCTGGCAGATGTACGAGGTGATGCGCCAGGCCTTCGTGACGATCAGCGAGTCGCCTCAGATCCGTGTCGCGGTGCTGTCGGGGGCCGGAGACGAGGCGTTCATCTCCGGCACCGACATCTCCCAGTTCCAGGCGTTCGAGACGGGCAAGGACGGGGTCGAGTACAACCGGACCAATGGGCAGACGACCAAGCTGCTCGAGGCCGTGCCCTGCCCCGTCATCGCGGTGCTGCGCGGCGCGGTCACCGGTGGCGGGCTGGCGATCGCTGCCTGCTGCGATCTGCGGATCGCGGCGGACAACGCACGGTTCGGTGTTCCCGTCGCGCGCACCCTGGGCAACCTGCCGGCGATGCCGACCATCGCGCAGATCGTCGCGCTGGTCGGTCCTGCCAAGGCCAAGGAGATGATCTTCACCGCGAGGCTGTGGAACGCCCAGGAGGCGTTGGCCAACGGTCTGATCACCGAGGTGCACCCGGCGCAGGACGTCGACGCGCGTGTCGAGGAACTCGTCGAACTGCTCCAGCGCCGCGCGCCGCTGACGATGGCCGGGGTCAAGGAGGCGGTACGGCGGATGGTCGATGCGACCGTTCCACCGGGAGACGACCTCATCGAGAACGTCTACGGCAGCGAGGACTTTCGGGAGGGCATGGCCGCCTTCCTGGAGAAGCGCCAACCGCAGTGGAAGAACCGTTGACCGCTCACGTCGATCGACAAGGAACCCGATCATGAAGATCTATTCGCCGGCCGCCACCGACTTCGGGGGCGCAGCGGGAACACTCGTGCCGGGGCTCACGGGCGGCGGTGCCGCGCGCATCGGCCTGCTCTGGAACGGCAAGCCCAACGGCGACGTGGTGCTCGACACCGTCGGTCGCGAGCTCGCGGGTCATCGGCCGGGTTGGGTCGCGGACGAGATCGTCAAGGGGTGGATGCCGACCGAGCTCGCCCTGCTCGAGGAGCTGGCCGCGTCCGTCGACGCCGTGGTGGGCGCGCCTGCCGACTGAGGCTCGTGCACGTCGTGGCTCGTCCACGATTGCGTTCAGTTGGAACGCCTGGGGATCCCCACCGTCATCATCGCCGCCGCGGCGTTCGTTCTGCCGCTGGACGCGACGGCTCGCGCCAAAGGGTTCCCCGCCCTGCCCTACGTCACCGTTCCCAAGGTCTACAACAACCTCAGCGCCGACGAGGCGCGCGAGCAGACGCTCGGCATCGTGGGCGATGTCCTCGACCTGCTCGAGGTCGACGGCCGTGCCCACCTCGTGGCCGAAGGCGGTGGCGACCGTGCCACCCGCCGCTCGGTGCCCGAACAGCTCGACTGGGACCACGACACGGCCACGCCGGCGTCGTCGCGTGCGCTGACGTCGCGCGGATGGTCGGACGGCTCGCTGGTGCTGCCGCCCTCGGCCGACGAGGTCGATCGGTTCGTTGCCCGGCACCCGGACATCGACCCCGACGCGGAGCTGTTCAGCATGCCGCCGGGGCAGGGAGTCGCGACGCTGCGACTGATCGCTGCCAACGCGGTGATGGCCGGCTGCGAGCCCGAGGACCTACCCATCGTCGTGTCGTGCCTGCGCGCGATCGTGGTGATGCCTGACCCGATGCGCACCGTCGGGTTGTCGTCGACGTCGGCCCATGCCCCGTTGTTCGTCCTCAACGGTCCCGGGCGTGAGCACCTGGGCGACAGCACCCGTCGAAACGTCCTGGGCCCCGGCACGGAGAACGAGGTGGGTATCCGGATCACCCGGGCCGTGGTGATGGCCCTGCGCAACATCGGCCAATGGAAGCCGGGCGTGCTGGACAACGACGTGATGGGCAGCCCGCGCAAGTTCGGGATGATCGTCGCGGAGAACGAGATCGAGTCCCCCTGGTCGAGCTACGCCCAGGACCAGGGATATTCGCCTGACGACGACGTGCTGACGATGGTCGTCACCAGCGGGGAGTGGGACATCGGTTTCCAGGGCCAGATCTCGGTCGACAACCTGATCGCGGCGATCGCCGCGAAGAACGGTCCGGTCGACCTCGCCGGCTACTTCCGCCAATACGCCGGCCCCGATCACCCGCACGAAGGCCGGATGCTGTTGATCTCCCCGGCACACGCCACACCGATCGCGGACGGGGGATTCGACAAGGTGCAGCTGCGGACCCGACTGCGCGACGAGATGGCGGCCACGGTCCGTCAGTTGCGCGAGCCCCTGCGCAAGCTCGCGGAGCAGGGCAACGTGCGCGAGGAGTACCGCCACCTCTTCGAACTCAGCGACGCCGAGGCGTCCGAATTGATCTATCCGATGATCGAAGAGGTGGCCGACATGCGCGTCGTCGTCTGCGGATCGATCCGGGGCAAGAACGCGATGTTCCCCACCACCGGTGGGGCGGTCACCATCCCCGTCTCGATCACGAGCCCCGACGCCTGACCGACACGAGCAGGGCAACACGATTGGACCGGTACGCCCCGATAGCGTCGCCGGAGCAGATGTCCGGATATCTCGTGGCGCCTGGGCGGTTGACCTGGCGTCGGGAGGACGATCCCAGAGGTGAGCTGTGCGACTGGAGACGGGAAGCGACCACCTGATCGCACAGATCGACGGGCACATCGGATGGATGACCTTCGACAACCCGGCCAAGCACAACGCGTTGTCGGTGTCGATGGCGCAGGCGGCCGGCCGGGCCATCCAACGCTTCGAGTCCTCCGACGACGTGCGGGTGGTGGTGATCCGGGGAGGTGGAGATCGGTCGTTCGTCTCCGGCAATGACATCTCGGAGTTCGACGACAAGCGCACCGCGCTGGACGCCAGGGAGCAGTACGACGCGGCGATGCGCGAGGCGTGGAAGCACTGGGACGGGGCGACCAAGCCGATCATCGCGATGATCAACGGGTACTGCCTCGGTGGCGGCCTGATCCTCGCGCTGCGTGCCGACATCCGGATCTGCAGTGACGCAAGCCAGTTCGGCATCCCCGCAGCACGGGTCGGACTGGGATACAAGCTCGCCAGCGTCGAACAGCTGCTGCGGTACGTGAACCCCGCCTCGGCTGCCCAGATCCTCTACACCGGACGCAGGTTCCCGGCCATCGATGCCCTGCGCATGGGGCTGGTGAACCAGGTCGTGGCACCCGAGGAGCTCGAGGCAACGGTCACGGATATGGCGGCCCAGATCGCTGCGAACGCTCCGCTGACCATCCGCGCCTGCAAAGCGGCGATCGCCGAGGTCCAGGCTCCGGAGGCCGAGCGCGATCCCGAGCGGATCGGCGCGTTGGTGGAGGCCTGTTTCCGATCGAACGACTACCGGGAGGGCACCGCGGCGTTCCGCGAGAAGCGCACGCCGGTGTTCAACGGCGAATGATCCTGCCGAGCGGATAGCCGTTGCCCGGCGAATGATCGAACTGCTGGTGCCAGAACTGATCGAGATCATCAATCCGAGTCGAATGCGAGGAGCATCATGGAGATCCCGAAACGGGTGGCGCTGGTCACCGGGGCGAGCCGCAACATGGGTCGGGCGATCGCGCTCGAGCTCGGGCGACGCGGCGTGGACGTCGCCCTCAACGCCCGCGCGAACCAGGCTGAACTGCAGGCGGCCGTGGACGACGTTCAGGCGCTCGGGGTCCGGGCGACGGGGCTGCTCGGCGACGTCGGCGATCGCGATGTCGTGCGCTCGATGGTCCGACAGGCCGGCGAGGAACTCGGTGCCGTCAATATCCTGGTCCACACCGTCGCCGTGCGTCCCAAGGGTCCGTTCCTCGACGTGACCGCCGACGACTGGCGCAGGGTGGTCACGATCAACCTGGACTCCCTGTTCCACCTGACGCAGGCGGTACTGCCCGCGATGGTCGAGGGATCGTGGGGCCGAATCCTCGCGTTCTCGGGCGAGAAGGCCTACGGCGGATATCACGCCGGGGGGCACGCCAGCGCCACCAAGCACGCGGTGATCGGTCTGACGCGGAGTCTGGCCCGGGAGTTCGCACCGTCCGGGGTCACCGCGAACACCGTGGTGCCCGGTCCGTTCGACACCCAGCACGCCACGGAATGGGTTCTGGGTGACGATCGCCGGCTGCCCGCAGGGGCTCCCAGCCACGCGACTCTGCCGCCGGTCGGGCGGCTCGGGCGTGTGGATGAGGTCGCCGGGCTGTGCGGCTATCTCACCTCCCCCGAGGCGGCGTTCGTGACCGGACAGTCGATCCACATCAACGGCGGTGGGACGATGGTGTGAACGTCCCGACCACCTCGTCCGACTTCGAGCGTGGTGGGCCGGAAATGACCGGGGTCGTGCTCCCGGACGGGTCGGCGGTGTGGGAACGCCTGGGCTTCGCGGTCGATCAGGGGCGGATCTCGCTGTCCGGGGTGACCATCGAACTCCGTGACGACGACCGGGAACCGTCGCTGGTGCTCGATCCACCGATCGACCGGGACGTGGACGGGATCGTCCTGGGTGGCGAGGTCACTGCAGTCGCCGACGTCGTGCAGCCGAACCACGTCACCGCGGTCGACCACGTCGCCGTACAGACCGGTGACCTCGACCGGACCGTCGAGGCCCTCGCGGTCCAAGGGCTCGAGCCACGCCGCCGGGCAGGGGATCTGCGGCATGGCGAGGGCCGCGCGTACGCCTTCTACGTCCTGCGTACCTGCGTCCTCGAGGTCGTCGGACCCGCGACGCCCGACCCGTCGCGTCCGGCTCGGACCACGGGCATCGCGTTCACCGCGTCGGATCTCGAGAACCTCCCGGTCGGAGCTTCACCGCCCCGGAACGCCGTCCAGCCGGGTCGCCGCATCTCGGTCCTGGACGCGGCCGGGTCCGCGGTGCGTGTCGCGATCCTGACGCCGCGCTGACCGGCTCGTCGCGCTGACGGGTCCCACCCCTGGGGCGCTGAGGTGCTCGGAGAGCGGCTCGTACCGCATTCTCGACTGGGCCGGGTACTGGACGAACGACCAGGGTCGGTCGCAACGGGCCCCGGGTGACGGCCCCACGCTGTTCCACCCGTACGCAGGGCGTGCGCCACCACCGACTCGGCGCCGCTGGCTCGATCCACACACGAGCCGAGACGTGGGCGGTGACCTTCCGGTCGCCCCGGTTTCCTGCGCGGACTCTCGCGCTCGGGTCGACACCGGCCCGGACCCCACGAAATGGCTGCCCGTGCCGAACGACCGTGTCCGACTCGCCGGCGTCTTCGCGACCTTCCTGCTCGTCGCCGCGTTGGGATCGTCGTCCGTGACGTTTCCCGTGTCGTCGGCGACCAACGCGGTCGCGGTCAAGGGGATATCTCGATCGATCGAACCCGGCTCCCCGGGGATCGATTCCCGCGCCGGCGTGGCAGAGGTCCGACCGGGGGCTGCTCTGACCCGCGTGGTCCACGGATCGCAGCCCGTGGTCCCCGGGGCCACGGCCTCCTTCGAGCCCCCGCCGTCCGAGCCCGCGCGGTCCGAGCCCCCGCCGGCCGAGCCCCCGGCGCCGTTGTACGTCGCCGACGATGGCGAGGAGATCGATGCCGACCGCATCCGTCGCTTCCTCGAGGGACGCCGGGCACCCCTGGCCGAGCACGCAGAGGAACTGGTGCGGGCCGGTGTCGAGCACGACGTCGATCCACGGCTCGTGGTGGGTATCGCGGTCGCCGAATCCGCGGGCGGCGAACGACTCCCATCCAGCACCCACAACGCCTGGGGATGGTCCGGGGACGGACCGCACGGACTCGAGTCGTGGTCGTCGTGGCCGGCGGCGATCGATGGGTTCACCGAACGGTTCGCACGCCTCTACGACACCGAACGTGTGGACGAGTCGATGGCCCGGACCTACGTCCCTCCCAACTGGCGTTGGTGGCTCGAGACCGTCACGTGGGTGATGGAGGAGATCTGACTCGCAGCTCCCGGGTTCAGGGACCAAGATGCCGTTCGTTCCCGCCGTGGGTGCTCCGGCGTCTTCGGGAGCATCCTCCAGGCGGGGCGCGAGCGTTCAGCCGGTCAGTGCCTCGATCAGTGCACTCACGTCGTTGAGGTCCTCGAGCGCCTCGACCGTCCGGGCGATGTGCGTGATCCGTGGGGTATCGACGCCGGCGTGGGCAGCGAGCACACCGAACTTGCGGTGCACGTCGACCCATGGCATGCCGCCGAGCTCCCAGTGCCCCGCCGGCAGTTGGTCGGGGGCGCGGTGCACCCTGCCGCCGTGAACCTCGATCTCCACCCATGCCGAACGTGACCGGGGTTGCCGTGCGTCCTTCTCGGGGTCCCGCACGATCTCGATCTTCTGGCGCAGCGCGAGCACGTCCGCATCGTTGGTGTTGGCGGGATCGTGGGCTTCCTCGTAGCCGAGCTTTCCGCGCACGATCGCGACGCTGAGCATGTCCTGCAACGAGATGCTGCTGATCCGGTTGCCGTCCACCTTTCCGGCCGAGTTGCTGGTCATCCCCACCCGGAGCGCGGAGATCGAGTCGGGGTGGATGTCGTGCTCGTCGAGTAGCGCCAGGGACGCCGAGATCGGTGCCTGCACGGCGTAGCCGGCCGAGTAGTACTTGAAGCCGTTGTCGAGCACGTGAGCGCGTCCCGTGATGTTGTCGAGGACCGTGGTGAGGTCGGCGTCCTCGTTCCACCAGGTGTCGGCGAGCCCGTCGGGGGCATCGATGATGCGCTCGTTCGCCGCGAACCCGTGCGACGCCAGCCGAACACCGGTCACACCCGCGAAGGCTGACTGGCCCTGGGCGAGCGACTTGGCCATGTGCGTCGGCTCGTCGAGGAACGCCTCGGCGACCAAGGCGTTGACGGAGGCGAGCGCGAGCGCGCGCCGGATGGTGCTCGCATCGAGCCTGAGCATCCGGGCGCCAGCGGCGGCGACACCCAGCGCGATCATCGGGGCCGCGTGGAGGTGGCGTGGTGCGCGCCGCAGGCTCGCGCCCCCACCGAACGAGGTGACCAACCCGCACCCGACGTCGAAGGCGAGACAGATCGCGTTGATCAACTCCTCGCCACTGGCCCCCACGGATTCGGCCATCGGCAGACAGCCCCCGACGGCGATCGCCGCCGGATGCGCGGACACCCTGTGGACGCCGTCGAGCTCGTCGGCGTGTGCAGCCGTGCCGTTGGCGAGGGCGGCGAACGGGGCGGGCGCGCGCCGGGAGGTCCCGATCACCGTCGACTCTGCGCCGGCGGAGAACGAGTCGACGTAGGACTGTGCGGCACGTCCGGCTGGGAGCGTCGAGCCCAGGAGGATGCACCCCACCGTGTCCAGCACCACGCGCTTGCTGCGGTCCACGACCTCGTCGTCGAGGTCGACGAAGCGCCTGGCCTCGCAGATGGAGGCCACGCCGCCGGTGACGTCGAGGTCACGGGGAACCGGACGTGCCGGCTGCGAGCTCATCGACATGAGTCAGATCTCCGACGGCGTGTCGCTGCGGGGGTCGATGTTCCCTCCGGAATGCAGGGACGGGATGCGTCCGAGCCTGCCAGCCTCGAAGTCTTGCATGGCCTGCATCACCTCGGCCTTGGTGTTCATCACGAAGGGTCCGTACCACGCGACGGGTTGGCGGATGGGTCGCCCGCCGAGGATCAGGACGTCGAGTGCGGGCGCGCGCGACTCCTGAGACTCGTCGGCGGCGACCGTCAGTTCGCTCCCCGCGCCGAACACGGCGAGTTGGCCCATGCCGATCGGTCGACGATCGTTGCCCACACGGCCCCTGCCGGCCAGGACGTAGACGAGCGCGTTGTCGTCGGGCCGCCAGGGGAGTTCGAGCCGTGCGCCGGGCTCGATGGTGGCGTGCACCATCGTCATCGGCGTATGGGTGGAGCCCGGCCCCCGGATCCCTCCGAGATCACCGGCGATGAGCCGCAGCAGTGCCCCTCCGTCCTCGGACGCGAGCAGCTTCACGTCCCCCGCCCGCAGGTCCTGATACCTCGGTGCGGTCCACTTCTGATCGCGCGGGAGGTTGACCCACAGCTGGAAGCCGTGGAACAGCCCGCCGGCGACCACGACCTCCTCGGGCGGGGCCTCGATGTGCAGCAGCCCGGAACCGGCGGTCATCCACTGGGTGTCGCCGTCGGTGATCAGCCCGCCGCCTCCGTGCGAGTCGGTGTGGGCCAGGCTCCCGTCCAGCATATAGGTCACGGTCTCGAACCCGCGGTGGGGGTGCCAGGGCGTGCCCTTGGGCTCGCCGGGTGCGTACTCGACCTCGCCCATCTGGTCGAGGTGGATGAACGGGTCGAGTTCGGCGAGGTCCACGCCGGCGAACGCGCGTCGGACCGGGAACCCCTCCCCTTCGAACCCGCGCGGGGCGGTGGTGACCGAGCGCACCGGCCGGGAGTCGCGACCGACGCCCGACGGCGTGCGGACACGGGGGAGCGCGAGGGGGTTGTCGACGGTGACGGCGGGCATCGCGGTGCTCCTGTCTGGCACGTGCTCTGCGGTTCCAGTTCGGCGGGGTGATCGTACATCGGGACTCAAGAAGTTGCAGTTGCAACGAATGCGGGTGCCGCTCCGCGTGCCGCCGGCTTCGAACGGTCGGTGGGCACCGGCTAGGATCGTCGTTCCGTGCCCCACCCCCCGGAGGACACCGCGATGCGTCTGCCTGCCATGCGGCTCTGCGTTGCCAGCGCCATGACGGCGTTGCTCGCGGTCGCCCTCCTGGCCATGCCGGCATCGGCAGCCGTCGACGGCGACGAGCCCGCCGCCGTCGTCCTCGCCGCCGCGTCCGGGGAGGAACCCGCGGGACCCGACCCCATCGACCGAGAGGCGGAGGACAACCCCGCTCGCGTCCTCGGGGGCTACGAGGACCGAGACACGCCGTTCACCTGGGGCGCGGCCTGGATCCTCACCTTCGCAGGGGTGATGGGACTGGCCATGTTCGTGGGGCTCTACCACTTCCTGGTGCGCCGCCCGGCGCAGCGCGCCGATTCCTGAGCCACCCGTCGACAACGAGGGTCACGTGCCTGACACGGAACCCGCAGTCCCCCAGTTCATCAACGAGGCGGCGGCTCTCTGGGCCGCGTCGGCGACCGCACGTTCCTGGCGCGGGGACGCGGATCAGGCCGCGGCGCTGCGTGACGAGGTCGTCGCGGACCTCCCGGCGATCGATGACGCGGCGCGACGCTGGAGCCAGCTGGGCGCAGAGCTCGATCCGACCCGGGTGCGGGTCCTGGGACGCCTCGGCTGGGTGCGCACCAACCTCGCGAGTTTCCAGGGTGCGTTCGAGCCCCTGCGTTCCAAGCTCGGGCCCAAGCGTGCGCTGACCGGCAGGGTGCTGGGTGTGCAGCTGGGCGCCGTCCTCGGGCTGCTCTCCTCGAAGGTGCTGGGTCAGTACGTGCTGCCGTTGGGAGGCGAGGGCTCCGGCCATCTCGTCGTGGTGGGCCCCAACATCCTCGATCTCGCACAGGAGCACGGCGGGCTCGCGGTCGACGTGCGTCGCACCGTCCTGCTCCACGAGGTCACCCACAGGTTGCAGTTCGACTCGACCCCGTGGCTCGGTGCCCATCTGCGGGACCTGGTGAGCCGCTACCTCGCGGCCACCAGGGTGGACGCGAGCGCGATCGCGGAGCTGGCGCCCCGGCTGCCCGAGGCGGTGGCCGAGGCGCGGTCCACCGGCGACATCCAGCCGTTGCTCAGCGTGGTGCTCACCCCGGGGCAGGTGGAGGTCATCGATGAGGCCCAGGGGCTCATGACGCTCCTCGAGGGGCACGGCAACACGGCGATGGCGGAAGCTGCGGACGGGCTCGTCTCGGACACCGAAGGGGTGCGGCAGGCGCTGGCCTCGCGCCACGGGGACGTCACGTCGAAGGTGCTCACCGCTGTGGCGGGCCTGGAGATGAAACGGCGCCAGTACCGCGAGGGCGAGGTGTTCGTGCGCACGGTGATCGAGCAGAGCGGTGTCGCCGGGCTGAACCGCGCCTTCTCGCAGCCGCAGAACCTTCCCAGCCTCGACGAGGTCGCGGACCCGGCGGGTTGGCTCACGCGCGTCGGCTGAGCGCGATGCGACTCGGCCCGTTGCCCGCAGGCCAGCATCGCGACGAGATCGTCGCCGAGGTCAGGGCTCGCCTCGACCACCTCGGGCACGGAGCGCCGGTGCTCGTCGCCTGCTCCGGCGGGCCCGACTCGACCGCCCTCGCCTTTCTCGCCGAGGAGGCACGGCCCGACCTCGTGTTCACGCTGGTCCACGTTGCCCACGGTCTGCGCGACGACGACGCGGACGCCCGACTCGTGGCCCAGCACGCCACGTGGCTCGGTGCCGGCTGCGTGCACCGCCGGATCGAGGTGGTCCGCGATCACCGTGGCCTGGAGGCCGCGGCGCGGGATGGGCGTTACACCGCCCTGCGGGAGGCAGCGAGCGACGTCGGTGCCGCCACGATCCTGGTCGGGCACACCGCCGAGGACCAGGCCGAGACGGTGCTGTTGCGTATCGCGCGCGGCACCGGTGTCGACGGGCTGGCGGCGATGGCCACGCACGCCCACGGCCTGACGCGTCCGATGCTGGCCCTGCGTCGACAGGACGTGCGCGGGTTCGCCGTCGCGCAGGGCATCCCGACCGCTCACGACCCGATGAACGAGGACCCTGCGGTCCGACGCATCGTGGTGCGCGAACAGGTCCTCCCCGCGCTGGGGCTGACCGCCGCCGACCCCGTCGGTGCGTTGGGTCGTCTCGCACAGCTCGCCCGTGGTGACGCCGAACTGCTCGACGAGGTCGCCCGCGACCACATCGCGGTCCTCCGCGTCGCCGACGCCCTGGTGCTCTCGCGGGCTCAGCTGCGTCGTGCACGGACCCCGGTCGCCCGCCGCGTCATCCACCGGGCCCTGCGAGGAGTCGTTGGGCGGGCTCCCAGCGCCGCGACGGTGCACCGGGTCCTCGATGCGGACACCGGGCAGCACACCACCCTGCCGGGCGGCGTCGAACTGGAGGTGACCGCACGCTGGGTGGGGTTGGCACGACCCATCGGCGACTGCGACACCGTGGCCCTGCCGACGCCGGGTGAAGCCGCGTGGCCGGCCGCGGGGCGTTGGATCCACGTGCTGCGGGCGGGGGAGGACACGGCGGTCCAGGATGCCGCGTTCGCGTCGGGACGTCCGGTGCAGGCCGCCCTGCCGCTGCCCGGAGCATGGACCCCGCCCCCGTTCACGGCCGACCCCCTGGCACTGCCACCGGGCGGACGGCTCGAGCGCCTCGAGGCTCGGCTACCCGCCGACCTCGGCGATCTCTCGATCCGTGCCGTGCGCCCGGGTGATCGCATCGTCGACGACGTGGGACGCCGTCGGGTCGTCGAGGTCTTCCGCAACGCGGCACTCGTGCCCTCCGTCCGCCGCCGTTGGCCGGTGGTCGTGGCGGGTGACCGGGTCGCCTGGATCCCCGGGTATGCGGTCGATGCCGAGCTGTCGCGAATGGCCCGGAGGAATCCCCAGGTGGTGCTGCGCATGACCCACACCACCCGGTGCCCGTCGGCGGACGCGCCCGGACACACGGCCCGGTGAGCTCCGGTGGCGCGGGCAACTCGGTGGGCATCACCTCGCACCTGGGTAGCATCCCGGCTCCGCTGCACCTGCACGGCGCTCACTGCGATCGACGGATCCGCCATGGCCGATTTGGACCGTGTCCCAGCCGCGTACCGCGACGCGATCGAATCGGTGCTGATCACCGAGGACCAGATCCAGTCGAAGCTGGACGAGCTCGCGGCACAGGTCGACGATGCCTATGCCGGCAAGGAACTGCTGGTCGTCGGCGTCCTCAAGGGCGCGGTGTTCGTCCTGGCCGACCTCCATCGGCGCTTGACGGTGCCGTGCGCGATGGACTTCATGGCCGTCTCCTCCTACGGATCGGCCACCACGTCGTCCGGGGTGGTGCGGATCCTCAAGGACCTCGATACCGAGATCGAGGGTCGGGACGTGCTGATCGTCGAGGACATCGTCGACTCGGGGCTCACCCTCGACTACCTGATGAAGAACCTGCGCTCCCGGCGTCCCGCCAGCGTCGAAGTGCTGGCCCTGCTGACCAAGCCGTCGCGTCGCGAGGTCGAACTGCCCATCCGCTTCGTCGGGTTCGAGGTCCCCGACGTCTTCGTCGTCGGGTACGGCCTCGACTTCGACGAGCACTACCGCGGGCTGCGTGACATCGTGACGCTCAAGACGTGACGTCGATCCGCGCGGAGTGTGACGCCACGACATCCGCCGAACGGGACGTGCTCCCCCGCGACGGCCATGCGTGCCGCCGTGTGGCCGGCAGTGTGTCCCACCGTGTGGGGCCCGGGGTCGACGCTGCCCGTCGGCTCAACGCCACCCGGGGGGCGAGGTGGCCGGTGGTAGCATCGGCATGCATCGTGACGTGGCACTGCGGCGTGGACGGATGCAGCTGATCCCGCCGCCCGGCGGCCGAAGACCCCGCCACCTCGAGGAATCCTCGCGGGTCGTGGTGCCGAACCTCGACGCCGGGCATGCATGCGGGCAACCGACGAATCGACAGGTGGCGAGCACGTGGCAACCCAGCAGCCGGGCAAGAAGCCGGGGCAGCGTCTGCTGCGCGGTCCGTTGCCATGGATCGTCGCGTTGGCGGCGGCGCTCTGGCTCGGATTCGGGCTGATCTCCGCGGCCAACGCGCCCGAGGAACTGACGTGGACGCAGTTCCGCAACGCTGTCGAGTCGGGTGACCTCCGTGGCCAGGACCTCGAGGTCACCACGATCGGCAATCGCTCGGAGACGATCGAGGGCGAGCGGCAGGACGGCGGTTCGTCGACGGCGTTCTCGACCACGTACAACCCGGAGATCAACGGCGAGCAGCTCCAGTCATGGATCGACGGTGGCCAGATCGGCGACGTGGAGTTCGACGCCGAGCAGTCCAGTGCGCTGGTGCAGATCTTCGCGACCGTCATCCCGTTCGTCCTGATCCTCGGGATCTTCTTCCTGCTGATGCAGAACATGCAGGGCGGCGGACGCGGGGTGATGCAGTTCGGCAAGTCCAAGGCCAAGATGGTCTCCAAGGACGCACCGAAGGTGACGTTCGCCGATGTCGCGGGTGCCGAGTCCGCCGTCGACGAGTTGCGTGAGATCAAGGAGTTCCTCGAGACGCCGCAGAAGTTCCAGGCGATGGGAGCCAAGATCCCCAAGGGCGTGCTGCTCTACGGCCCGCCCGGGACCGGCAAGACGCTGCTGGCCAGGGCCGTGGCCGGCGAGGCCGGTGTGCCGTTCTTCTCCATCTCGGGCTCCGACTTCGTCGAGATGTTCGTCGGCGTGGGCGCGTCCCGCGTGCGCGACCTGTTCGAGCAGGCCAAGGCGAACGCGCCCGCGATCATCTTCATGGACGAGATCGACGCGGTCGGCCGGCACCGGGGTGCCGGCATGGGCGGAGGGCACGACGAGCGGGAACAGACGCTCAACCAGCTGTTGGTCGAGATGGACGGCTTCGACGTGCGCACGGCCGTGATCCTGATCGCGGCCACCAACCGCCCCGACATCCTCGACCCCGCGTTGCTCCGACCCGGACGTTTCGACCGCCAGATCGTCGTCGACCGACCGGATCTCGCCGGTCGTGAGGTGATCCTCGAGGTGCACAGCCGCGGCAAGCCGCTGGCGGACGACGTCGACCTGTCCGTGCTGGCGCGATCCACCCCCGGCTTCACCGGCGCGGATCTGGCGAACCTGGTCAACGAGGGGGCGTTGCTCGCGGCACGACAGGGCAAGCAGCAGATCGACATGCACGACCTGCAGGAATCGATCGAGCGGGTGATCGCGGGTCCGGAGCGGCGGACCCGGTTGATGAGCGAGACGGAGAAGCGCACCGTCGCCTACCACGAGTCGGGTCACGCCATCGTCGGTCACGCCCTGCCCAACGCCGATCCGGTGCACAAGATCACGATCATTCCCCGAGGGCAGGCACTCGGCTTCACGATGCAGCTGCCCACCGAGGACAAGTACCTGGTCGCCCGCGGAGAGCTCGTCGATCGGCTCGCGGTGATGATGGGCGGCCGCGTCGCCGAGGAACTGAAGGTCGGCGACATCACCACCGGTGCGGGTGACGACATTCGGAAGGCCACCGCGACCGCCAAGGAGATGGTGACCCAGTACGGCATGTCGTTGAGGCTCGGGCCCATCACGCTGGGCCAGAAGGACGCGCAACCGTTCCTGGGCAGGGATTTCGGCCACCAGGCCGACTATTCGGGTCAGGTCGCGTACCAGATCGACCAGGAGGTGCGCGCACTGCTCGACGACGCGCACGACGAAGCGCTCGAGATCCTCGTGGCGAACGACGACGTGCTCGAGTCGCTGGCCAGCAAGCTGCTGGAGGTCGAGACCGTCGACGGCACGTTGCTCGCCGAGGTGTTCGCACCGGTGCGCCATCGACCGAGCCGGGCGCTGAGCGCGCCGAGCGCCGCCGACGAGCCCGCACAGGTGATCGAGAAGCTGCGGCGTCGCGGCGTCGAGGACGGGAGCAACAACGGAC
>JBBEBK010000109.1:0-2820 GCA_040882375.1 Chloroflexota bacterium | reverse complement strand
GAGGGGATCGACGCCGAGGTGCTCGAGGCGGCGCCTGGTCGTGGCTCCTGCTTCGCGCGCCTCCCCGCGACGGTGGCCGATCCGGAGCCGCCGCTCCTGCTCCTCTCCCACGTGGACGTGGTGCCGGTCGATGTCGAGGCCTGGACGCGCGACCCGTTCGGTGCCCAACTGATCGACGGCGTCATCTGGGGACGCGGCGCGGTGGACATGAAGGACATGGTCGCCATGGAGCTGTCGGTGATGCTGGCCCTCCAGCGTGCCGGCGGCAAGCGGCGGCGCGACGTCATCTTCGCGGCCCTCGCCGACGAGGAGGCGGGCGGCGTCTACGGCGCGCTGCACTGGGTACGCGAGCGACCCGACCTGTTCGCCGATGCGGCCGGCCGCCCGGCCGAAGCTGCCCTCAACGAGGTTGGCGGCTACTCGATGACGGTCGGCGACCGCCGCGCCTACGCGATCCAGGTCGCCGAGAAGGGCATCATCTGGACCCGGATGCGTGCGAGCGGGACCCCCTCGCATGGCTCCATGCCGTCGCCGGACAACGCCGCCATCAAGCTGGCGCGCGCCGTGTCGCAGCTCGCCGAGGCGCCCCGGCCGGCACGGGTCATCCCGGTCGTCCGCGACTTCTTCACCGCCCTGGGACTGGCTTCCGTGGTCGAGCGCGCAGAGCGCGGCGACGAGGACGGCTCCCGGGCGCTGCTGGCCGAGCTGGTGTCTGACGCGGTCCTGCGGCGGTCGCTCGACGCGATGCTGCGCGACACGGTGACGCCGAACGTGATCCACGTCGGCAAGAAGGTGAACGTGGTGCCCGGAAGCGGCGAGGCCGAGATCGACGTCCGCACCCTGCCCGGCACCGACCAGCCCGCCTTCCTCGCCCACCTGCAGGCGATCGTCGGTGACGACGTCACGGTGGAATCGGTCCTCACCATGCCGCCGGTGGAGTGGGCCGCCGACGCCGAGATCGTGCGGCTGATGGAGCGGGCGTTGTTCGCCGCCGACCCGGAAGCTCTGCCACTGCCGATGATGATCACGCCCGGCACCGATGCCAAGGCGATGGCGCTGCTCGGCATCCCGACCTACGGCTTCGCTCCGCTGCGGCTCGACGTCGATGTTCCGTTCCTGTCGCTCTTCCACGGCAATGACGAGCGGGTGCCGGTCAGCGCGCTGCGCTTCGGCCTGCCGGTGCTGCACGAGGTCGTGAGCCGCTTCGTCGAGGGGTGACGATTTCAGCGCGCGGGAGGTGCTCGGCTATACTCGCGGCCAGTCCATTGAGCACGAACGACCCACATGACCGATTCTGAGCAGACTGAGATGACCACGCGCCAAACCGCGGATCCGACGGCCGGCGCCGCCAGCGCCCGCCGCCGTCACGCCTACGTGTTCCCCGGCCAGGGGTCGCAGTACGTCGGCATGGGCGCAGCGCTGTTCGAGCGCTCGCCAGCCGCGGCGAAGGTGATGAAGCGCGCCGATGCCGCCCTTGGATTCGATCTCAGCCGCCTCATCGCCGAGGGCCCGGCCGAAGAGCTCGACATGACCATCAACGCGCAGCCGGCCATCCTGGCGACCAGCGTGGCGTTCCTCGAAGCGATGCGCGACGAGGCGCGTGCCGCGAGGGTCGAGCTCGACCCGCAGTCGGTGGCAGGTCACTCAGCCGGCCAGTACGCGGCAGCCGTGGCCGCGGATGCGATCGACTTCGACACGGCCATCAACCTCGTCCGTGAGCGCGGCCGGATCATGCAGGAGCGCGGCATCGACGGCGGCATGGGAGCGATCATCGGCCTGTCGGACGAACAGGTCCACGAGATCGTCGACCAGGCCCGCGCGCACGGCGAGATCGGCGTCGCGAACGCCAACGCCCCCGGACAGATCGTGCTCTCCGGCGTGATCCCGGCGCTCGCCTTCGCCCTGGAGATGAGCAGGACCGTCGGCGCGCGCAAGGCCGTGCAGCTGACGGTCAGCGTGGCCTCCCATTCGCCGCTCATGCGCCGTGCACGCGACGAGTTCAGCCAGTTGCTGGCCCACGTGCCGTTCCGCGAGCCGCGCGTCCAGATGCTGGGGAACGTGCACGCCACCGTCATCGAGACCGCCGAGGCACTGCGCAAAGAGCTTTCCGAGCACCTCGTCCACGGTGTGCAGTGGACCGATACCGTGCGCCGCATGGCGGCCAACGGGGTGACCGACTTCATCGAGGTCGGGCCGGGTCGTGTCCTCAGCGGGCTGATCCGGCGGATCGTGCCGGGCGCGCAGACCCACGCCATGGACGCTCCGGGCGCCGATGGCGCCATCTGGCTGCCGGGCACAGACGAGACCGCCGCATGAGTGGACGGCGCGTCGCCGTCACGGGCCTGGGCGTCGTCTCGCCGGTCGGCATCGGGGCCGAGGCGAGCTGGGACGCGCTGGTCAACGGTCGTTCCGGCGTCGCCGACATCACCCTCTTCGACGCGTCCGATTACGAGATCCACATCGCCGGTGAGGTGAAGGGCTTCGACGCCACCCGGTACATGGATGGCAAGGACGCACGTCGGCACGACCGCAATACGCACCTCGCGGTCGCCGCGACCGGCGAGGCGCTGCGGCACGCCGGGCTGCTCAACGCTGACGGTGCGCTCGACGCCGGCCAGGCCGATCCGGATCGGTTCGGGATGGTGGTCGGCACCGCCATCGGTGGGATCGGAATGATCGCCGACGGGGTCCAGACGCTCCTCGAACGCGGTCCGAACCGGATCTCGCCATTCCTGCTGCCGCACATGATCCCCGACGCCGCCTCCGGCATGGTCGCCATCCAGTACGGCATCCGCGGCCCGAACATGGCGGTGGTCAGCG
>JBBEBK010000108.1:0-18875 GCA_040882375.1 Chloroflexota bacterium | reverse complement strand
TCACCAGCCAGGCGATGGTCACCAGGCGCGCCGGCGTGCGCGCCGCGCTGATCGTCGGCTTCCTGCTGCTGCGCAGCGCGACGGGTCACCGACCGGCGAAGCGCTGGAGCGACCTGCCGGTCCGCGACCGCAGATTCGTCATCGGCGGGGCCCTCACCAACGCCGTCCTCAACCTGGCGGTCTTCATCGCCTTCGTGCGCATCGGCATCGCTTTGAGCCTACTGATCTTCTACATCTATCCCGCCCTGGTGGCCCTGGTCAGCGCGACGTGGTTCGGGGAGCGGCTCGACCGGCTGCGGTGGGTGGCGCTGGGGATCTCGCTGGCCGGTGCGGTCCTGGTGGTCGCCGGCGGCGGCGGACTCGGCTCGCTCGACCTGCTGGGCATGGGCCTTGCCTTTGTCGGGGCGCTCGCCCAGACCTTCTACGCGCTGGCTGCCCGACACGGCTTCTCGGCGATCCCAGGGCCACAGGCGGCGGCCGTGACGATGGGCGGGGCGGCCGGCATCTACCTGGTTGTCGCCCTGGTCACCGGGCAGCTGGGGGCGGTCGCCCACCCGCTCAGTGCGTCGGCCGCGCTCTGGCCGGTCCTGCTTGCGGGCATCCTGGGAGCCGCCGTCCCGACGGTCAGCTTCATCGCCGGCATCCGCCTGCTCGGAGCGCCGCGCGCGACCATCCTCTCCACCCTGGAGCCGGTCGTCGGGGTCAGCCTGGCGGCGCTGCTCTTCAACGAACTGCCGGCAGCCCTGCAGATCGCTGGCGGCGTGCTGATCGTGGCTGCCGGGGTGCTCCTCCAACTGCGTCCGCGCGGGACCGCGGCCGAGCACGAGGCGGTGGTCGTGAGCGACGCGCCGGCGGAGGTCTAGGCGATCAGTTCAGGCAGCTCGGTCAGCGTCGCGATCACCGTGGTCCCCTCCGGCGCCGGATCGCGCCGGGAACGCCACTCCGGGCGGAGCAGCAACACCCCTTCCATGCCGGCCGATCGCGCTCCCTCCACGTCGCCCCAGTGCGAGTCGCCCACCATCATGGCGTCCTTGGGCTCAACGCCGACCGTGGCGGCCGCCAGGGCGTAGAAGTCGGGATCGGGCTTCGCCAGCCCCACCGCGCCCGACGCCAGCACGAAGTCCAGGTAGGGATCCAGTCCGACGGCGGTGATGATCGGTCGCAGGTTCGAGCCCCAGTCCGAGACGATCCCCATCCGCAGGCGCTCGCCGTGCTGCTCACGCAGTGCGTCGAGCGTGGGCAGCACGTCGGGGTAGAGCTCCCAGGAATCGGGGGCGTACTGCGCGGCGAGGATCAGATCGATGAGGCGCTCGCGCAGGTCGCCAAGACCCAGCTCGCCGAGCATCAGCCCGTGGTACTGACGCCAGACCTCGTCGATCCGCGCGTCATCGCCCCAGATCCGGTTCCCCGGGCGGTGGTACTCGCTCCAGAACCAGCGGTCGGCGGCTTCCCAGGCGCGGTGCACCTGGGCCTGGGTAACCCGATGCCCATGCTCCGCCAGCACGCCGCGCAGCGCGTCGCCCAACGTTCGCCGCGGGGCGAGCAGGGTGAAGCCGGCATCCAGGCACAGCAGTCGGTAGCGCATCGGCGTCCTACGGTAGCGCAGCCGCCCCGAGTGAGAGTTCAGGTCATCTGAACAGTTGCGCGCTACCCTGTGGGGGTGGCCGACCGACTGACCGATGCGCACGCGCTGGCCCGCGTGCGAGTGGCGCTCCTGGCCTGGTACACGACCGCTCGCCGCGACTTCCCGTGGCGCCGCACCAACGATCCGTACGCGGTGCTGGTCAGCGAAGTGATGCTGCAGCAGACCCAGGCGTCGCGGGTCGCGGAGCGATTCCCGACCTTCATGGAACGCTTCCCAACCGCCGAGGCGCTCGCCGACGCCAGCGAGGCGCAGGTGCTGGCCGCCTGGTCGGGGCTCGGCTACAACCGACGGGCGCTGGCTCTGCGGCGCGCCGCGACCGGGGTCATCGCACGCGGGTGGCCACCAGACGTCGCCGGGCTCGAGCGGCTTCCGGGTGTCGGTCCCTACACGGCGCGCGCCGTTGCCAGCCTGGCCTTCGGGGAGCCGCTCGGGGTGGTCGACACGAATGTCCGTCGCTGGCTCATCCGCCGCTTCGCCCTCCCAACCGACACCCGTCCGCCAGATCTCCAGCGGCTGGCCGATGCCCTGGCCAAGGTCGGGGACCGGGGCGACGCCGCGGCCTGGACTCACGCCACCATGGAATTCGGTGCGGGCATCTGCGCCCAGCCGGCACGCTGCGATGCCTGCCCCATTCGGGAGGGCTGCCCGTCCCGTGGCGCGGCCGCCGCTGTCCCCGTCCCGCGCCAGCCTGCCTTCGCCGGCTCGGACCGCGAACTGCGGGGCGGGCTGCTGCGCGCGCTGACCCTCGCACCGCGCCACGCACTCACCGGCGCTGCTGCCCGGGGGATGGTCGGCCACGAGGTGTATCCACGGATCGTGGGCGGGCTGGAGCGCGACGGGCTCGTCCATCGGTCGGGACGCCGGTTGCTCCTCGGCGGACGGCCGGAGCCGCCCGCTACAATCGGTCCGTGACCTCCACCACGACGAGCCTCAAGGTCCGCGAGGGCGACCAGATGCCGTCGGTCGGGCTGCGCGCCAGCGATGGCTATCTGATGAACCTGCGCTCGTATGTCGGCCGCCAGCCATCGATGTTCCTCTTCTTCGCCGGCCCGTCACTGACTGGGCCGGCGCGCGAGCGGGGCGATGCGATCGCATTGGCCTTCAAGGAGGCGTGCCCGCGGCTGGGCGCCGCGGGGGTGGCGGTGGTCGGGGTGACGACCGATTCCGAGCGTCAGCAGGCGGCGTACATCGCCGAGCTGGAGCTCCCTTACCCGCTCTTCTGCGACGAGCGGCGTTCGGCGGTTGAGCTGCTCGGCATCCCGACCACGGTCGAGGGGGGCAACATCAACGCCGGACCGATCGCCTTTGCGGTCGGTCCCGACGGGACGGTCCTCGACATCGTCGAGCGGGTCGAGGCGCGAGGGCTGGTGGCCCGCCTGCTCGAGGCGATTCACCCGCCGTTCTAGACCGATGCTCGCCGTTCGCAGCCACGCCGCTGGCGAGCCGCTGCGCATCGAGGAGCTCCCCGTCCCGGAGCCGACCGGATCCGAGATCCGCGTCCGCGTCGCCGGCTGCGGGGTGTGCCACACCGACCTGCACATCGCGCGAACCAGCAGGATGCTCGTCGAGCGGCCGATCACCCTTGGCCACGAGATCGCTGGGTGGATCGATGCCACCGGGCCCGATGCTCCCGCGGAGCTGCGCCGCGCGCGCCTGCACCCCGGTGATCCGGTGCTGGTCTTCGGCGGATGGGGATGCGGCGCATGTGGACAGTGCGCCTCGGGCGAGGAGCAGCGCTGCGACCGCGCCCGCTCGCCGGGCTTCCAGATGGACGGTGGCTACGCCGAGTACCTGTTGGTGCCCCACGCCCGCCACCTGGTCGGGCTCGGTCAACTCGATGCGGTCGAGGCGGCCCCGCTGGCCGATGCCGGCGTCACCCCGTGGCGGGCGGTGCAGCGCGCCACCGCCTGGCTCCAGCCGGGGTCCCGGGTACTGCTGATCGGCCTCGGCGGGCTCGGCCAGTTCGCGCTCCAGTACCTGCGCCGTCTGCCCGAGCTGACCATCGCCGTGCGTGAGCTGAGCCCGGACAAGCTGGCCCTGGCCGAGCAGCTCGGGGCTGACCTCGGCATCCTGGACGGCGAGGAGGAGCTCGTCGAGCTCGGGCTCGGCGGGCCGGCCGACGTGGTCTTCGACTTCGTCGGCAACGACCAGACGATCGACTACGCGGTCCGCAACGTGGCGCCTGGTGGTCTCGTCTCGCTCGTCGGCGAGGCGGGCGGCCGCTTCGAGTTCGGCTTTCCGCGAATCCCAATCGAGGCGAGCCTGACGACCACGGCGTGGGGCTCGCTGGCCGACCTGCGCGAGGTTGTGCGGCTGGCGAAGCGTGGCCGGATGCGCTGGACCGTCGAGCGGATGCCGCTCACCGCGGCGAATGAGGCACACGACCGGCTTGCCGCGGGCCAGGTCAGCGGTCGGATCGTGCTGACCTCCGGCAGCTAGCCCGGAGGCTAGGCCGTCACCCGGTCCACCCATCAATCAGGCGCTCGGTCCGGTCCACCAGGTAGGTGGCCCCCTTCCGCTCGTAGAGCGCCGTGGCCTCGCGAGCCGCGGCCAACGCCTCGTCCGCCTTCCCGGCCTGCCGGAGCACGTGAGCCAGGTGGACAACCATGTCGCCGTGCTGAACGAGATAATCCGTCCGCGCCATGATCTCGACCGCCTCGCGCGCCAGCGCCTCAGCCCCGGCGTGGTCGCCACGTCGCGACAGGACCCGCGCCTGGACCGCTCGCCCGCCGGCCTGCGACACCACGTCGTCGGTCGACGAGGTGTCGCGGGCGATCGTCCCGAATCGCCATGCCTCGTCGTCTTCGTCCAGGTCGAGGAGCACCTCACCCAGGGCAACCGCGATCGTCGAGGCGAAGGACCGGTCCCCCGTCGCGATCATCGCTTCGTACGACTCCCGGGTCAGACGAGCAGCCTCAGCAGTGTTGCCGGCCAGGTGCTCGACCTCCCCCAGGGCACCGAGCGCCGACGCGAGCCCGTGTCGGTTGCCCACATCCTCGGCCGCGGCGCGGGTCCGGGCAAGCAGTTCGCGGGCTTCCGCGAACCTGCCCTGAAGGGACCGCAGGCGGCCGATGCCAGCGTAGCCGCCGACTCCCCACCTCGCTCCCTCGGCGCGGTCAATCGCTGCCTGGATCCAGGCGATGGCCTCCTCGACCGGGGCCGGGCCATAGACCATTGACGCGCCAACCGTCGACTGAGCCTCACGCCGCCAGAGCTCATCGCCACCGCCGAGCTCGACCAGGCCTCGGCCCCGTTGCGCCGCCTCGCCCGCCCGGCCCATGGCGAACAGGGTGAACGCAGCCCATGCCTGCGCCAGGCGCGCCCCGTCCTCGTCTCCGACCCGTTCCAGGATGCCGGCCAGCCGTTCGGTTTCGCTGAGCGTATCCGACATCTCGGTCGAACGCGTCGAGGCGTGCAGCACAGCCAGTACCAGCGCAGCACGTGCGCTCGCTCCTTGGTCGCCGGCGCGATCCGCCTCGGCGATTGCATCGGTCAGGATCTCCTCAGCGCGCGGCCCATCGCCAGCCTCGTAGCACTGCATGCCGAGGGTGCTGAGCAGCCGCCGTCTTCGCGGGAGCTCTGTTGGAAGCAGCTCGACCGCACGACTCAGCAGGTCGACGGTGGCAGCGATATCGGCGCGGGCGTCGGCCCGCTCGCCCGCATCCGCCAGCAGCGTACCGGCCCTCAGGGCCAGCTCCTGTGCGTGGGCGTCGGGTGGACCGAGTTCTGCTCGATAGCGGTAGGCCTGCTCGAGGTGATAGGCGACGATCTCGTCGTACTCGGCCCGCCGGTCGACCGCCGCTCGCTCCAGCCAGGCCGCGAACCGCTCGTGCAGCTCAGAACGTGTCTGCTTGGCCAGTGCCTGGTAGGCTGCGTCGCGGATCAGCAGGTGCCTGAAACGATATGCCTCCTCACCCACGAACGAGGCTTGATCGGGCCGCAGCAGCTCCATCCGCATCAGGCTGGCCAGCCGCTCCCGCACCTGCGGGCGCATCGGTTCGGGAGCCAGCTCGGTGACGGCCCCGCGGTGGAACACCTTGCCCTCCACCGCGGCCCGCTCGATGACCGTGCGTTCCTCGCTCCCCAGGCCGTCCAGCCGCGCGGCCAGCAGAGCCTGGATGGTGGGTGGCAAAGCGAGCTGGCCCAGGTCCCCAGGAGCGGCCCATCCCTCACCTGCGTGCACCAGGAAGCCGTCGTCGATCAGCTTGCCGAGCAGCTCCTCAACGAACAGCGGATTCCCCTCCGCTGCGTGGCTGATGTGGGCCCGGAACTCGACGGGGAGGTCCGCACGGCCCAGCAGGCTGGCGACCAGCTCCTCGCTCTCCACCTCCGACAACGGCTCGAGCTGCATGGTCGTCACCCAGCGTTTGCCGCCGCTCCAGGTCGGGCGCTTCTCGAGCAGCTCCGGGCGGGCCATGGCGATCAGCAGGATGGGCGCGTCGCGAGTCCAGTCCGCGATGTGCTCGACGAGGTCGAGGAAGGTTGGTTCGCCCCAGTGGATGTCGTCGAGCACCAGGATCAGCGGCCGCTGGCGGGCCAAAGCCTCAAAGGTCTTGCGGATGGCCCAGAACATCTCGTCGGGGGCCGGCGGACTCTCGGCGATGCCCAGCAGAGCGCCGATGATGGGCGCCACCCGATCGGCCTCGGGCTCGTCGACCAGTACTTCGCGAAGGCGCGCGACAGCCACTTCGGGGACCTCGTCCTCGGCGATGCCGATGCCGTCGCGGATGGCCTCGATCACCGGCCAGTAGGTGAGGCCGTGCCCGTAGGCCAGGCATCGACCAGAGGCGACCTGGGCCTGCTCGCCCAGCGAGCCGATGAATTCGTCAACCAGCCGAGACTTCCCGACCCCGGCCGCGCCCAGGATGGTGAAGAGATGGCAGATCCGCTCCTCGACCGCCTCGTGGAACCCCTCGTCCATCAGGCGCAGCGGCCGGCGACGCCCGACCAGCGGGGCCTCCGACGGCCGAGCGTGTCTGCCCACGGTGTCTGACACGCCGGTCAGGCGCCACGCGGGAACCGGCTCGGCCTTCCCCTTCAGCGAGAGTGGCTCCATGGCCTCGGTCAACACCGCCGAGCGAACCAGGGCGTAGGTGTCGGCGCCCAGCAGGATCTCTCCTGGCGCCGCCGCCGCTTCCAGGCGCGCCGCCACGTTCACCGCGTCGCCGGTCACGATCCGCTGTCCGGATACGCCATCGCCCGCCACGACCTCACCGGTGTTGATCCCCATTCGCCATTCGACCGTGGCGCCACGCTCGGCCTGGATCTCGGCCTCCAGCCCGGCCAGCCGGCTGCGGATCTCCACCCCCGCGCGGCAGGCGCGGAGCGCGTCGTCCTCGTGCACCACCGGGACGCCGAAGACGGCCATCACCGCGTCGCCGATGAACTTCTCCACCACGCCCCCGTGGAATTCGATCACCTCTCGCATCACGTCGAAGTAGCGGGTCATCAGCCCTCGCAGCGACTCGGGGTCGATCCGCTCGCCGAGCGAGGTCGACGATGTCGCGTCGCAGAACAGGACGGTGACCGTCTTGCGAGTCTCGGCGGCGGGAGGGGTCGCTCCTTCCATGGGGCCGGCGCAGGTCGAGCAGAACCGCGAACCGGGCAGGTTCGTCGCGCCGCACGACGGGCAGAGGGCCGGTGTCGTCACGCGCGCAGCCGTTCCAGCGCCGCCGCAATGCGGGCCCGCGACTGGTCGCGACCAAGGAGCTCCATGGAGCCGAAGAGCGGCGGCGAGACCATTCGCCCGGTAATGGCCACCCGGATGGGACGGAAGAAGTCGCCGGCCTTCCAGCCGTGGACCTCCGCGGCGGCGCGCGCCACGGCCTCGAGCGGCTCCGCCTCCCACGCAGGGGCGTTCGCGAATGCGGCCTGCGCCGCGGCCAGAGCCGCTTCGGTCTCGGGCCCCGAACGTCCCTTGGCCAGCAGCAGGTCCGATTCGTACAGCGCGGCGACCTCGGCATCAGTCTCGGTCAGGAAGGCGGCCAGCTCGGTCGCATCGGCCAAACGCACGAGCCGCTCCTTGAGGAGCGGCACGAGGCGCAGGAGCAGGTCTTCGGAAAGCGCACCGGGGAGGAAGAGGCGGAGGCGGGCCGCCAGGTCGACATCGGTCAGGGTGCGGATGTAGACGCCGTTGAGGTAGTCGAGCCGATCCTTGTCGAAGACCGCCCCGGCCTTGTGAACATCGGTGATCTCGAAGCGTCCGGCGAGCTCACCGAGCGTGAAGATCTCCTCCTCGGTTCCCGGCGACCAGCCCAGGAAGGCGAGGAAGTTGACCATCGCCTCGGGCAGGTAGCCCTGCTCCCGGTAGGCGCTCATCGCCGTCTGGCTCTTGCGCTTGCTCATCTTGGTGCGGTCAGGGTTGAGGATCAGCGGGATGTGGCCGAAGGTCGGCTCGCGGTAGCCGAGCGCGCGAATCAGCGCGATGTGTTTGGGCGTATTGCTCAGGTGGTCCTCGCCGCGCACCACGTGGGTGATCCCCATCGCCTCGTCATCGACCACCACCACGAAGTGGTAGAGCGGCATCCCATCGCCACGCACGATCACGAAGTCACCCAGCAGGGCGTTGTCGAACTCGACCTCGCCGCGGATCAGGTCGTCGAAGCGGATCTTCTCCGGCGGCACGGCGAAGCGCAGCGCGGGCCGGCGTCCCTCCGCGGCGAAGGCGGCACGATCGGCATCGGTCAGTCCCAGGCAGCGACCGTTGTAGCGGGGCGGCTGGTGGGTGCGCTCCTGCTCGCGGCGGACCGCGTCCAGCTCGACGGGGGTGCACCAGCAGTGGTAGGCACGCCCGGACGTCAACAGGCGATCCGCCTCTGCTCCATAGCGGTCCATCCGGCGGCTCTGGCGGTACGGTGCATGCGGACCGATATCCTCGCCGCCGGCGACCTGCGGCCCCTCGTCCCAGGAGAGGCCGAGCCAGTGCAGGTTGTCGATGATGTCCTGCTCCCACTCCGACGTTCCGCGGGCCGCATCGGTGTCCTCCACACGCAGCACGAAGGTGCCACCGACGTGGCGGGCGAACAGGTAGTTGTAGAGGCTCGTGCGCGCAGTCCCGATGTGCAGCGGGCCGGTGGGGCTGGGCGCCATCCGGACGCGGATCGGCGAGGGCTCTGGCGTCGTCATCGGTCCGGCGATGGTAGCAGGGGATCTGCCAGGTTCCGGGCGCGGTAGTCATCGATGGCCGCGTCAAAGCCCACGTCGTGACCGACGCGCTCGGAGAGGTACCACTTGTGCTCGAGCACCTGGCAGTAGATCTCGGCCAGGTCGCCGCCGGCCTCGCGCTCCGGGGCGAGCCGCTCCATGGCGACCTGCCAGCGATCGGTCAGCCATCGGTAGGCGGCGACGCTCATCGGCACACTCGGCCCTCCCTGGTTGTGCAGGGTGGCGCGGAGCTCCGAGATCTCATTGATTATGAGCGCCGCCTGCCGGTCGCCGGCCGAGATCCCGGTCAGCCCATGCAGGGTCTTTCGGTGGTAGTCGCGATCGGTGACGATGGCGCGCATCCGCACCAGGCTGCCGTCTGCAACCGGCGAGAGCTGCACCTCGCTCACCGAGAAGCCGAGGCCCTCCAGGACACGGATCCGCTCGTGGATCCGGTATCGCTCATCGGCGCGGATTGACAGGTCGCGGGTGATCTCACGCCAGAGCCGCTCGTATTGCTGGCGGATCTGGTCCCCCGTTTCCCACATGTCGAGGGTGGGTGGCAGCTCGGTGATCGCGGCGAGATCGGCCAGCTCGCCGGCGATGTTCTCCTCCAGGATGACGAGGTCGTGCGCCCGCTGCCCGTCGCTCAGCGACGGATGGAGCTCGCTGGTCTCGGCGTCCACCAGCAGCGCCAGCAGCTCGCCGGCGTCCCGCCGGAAGAGGGTGTTGGAGAGTGAGCAGTCGCCCCAGAAGAGCCCGCCCAGGTGAAGGCGCACCAGCAGGCTGACCATCGCGTCCAGCAGCCGCTCGCGGTAGCGCTCCAACCCCGGCTGCATGAACAGCATCCGATACGGAAGCGACCCTTCCTCAAAGCGCGTGATCAGGACGCTCCCCTCCGTGACGCTGCCCTCGGTCGCAACGCGCGCGTGCCCGACCGCCGTCACCGCGGGCAGCCCGCGCTCCTCCAGGGCCCGAAGGATGTCGAACTCGCGCTCCGCGGCCTGTGCGGTGAGCTCCTTGAACGCGTACACCGCCTGGTCGTAGCTGAGAAAGACGACCTCGTGCCGCGACAGGCCGCGCGGCATCTCGATCGTCCGCTCGGTCAGCTGCGCCCACCGCTTGAGCGGGGCGCTCCACGGAAGCTCGAGGAAGTCCGGGTGGCCGGTCCGTACCTGGATCTCGCGAAGCGGGTGCTCTGCGGGCATGGCCTCACCCCAGGGTTGGGTTGCCCTTCGCGGTATTGAGCTTGACGGCCTGGCGTGCGAAGTCCTTCAGCGCATCGGCCGGGATCTCATCGACCGAGCGGACCTTGATGTGGCGCATCTTCTCGCCGTCGCCCTCCAGCACGGCGCCGGGGTCTTCCAGCTCGACGCCACGCCAGAACCCGATGTTCACGTGCGAGGCATAGGCCTTCATCCAGATCATCGGTCCGTTCCACTCCCAGACCGGCTGGGCCCATTTGATCGTCAGGGTGGCGTGGGGTGCCCCCTCTTTGACCAGCTCACGCATGCGCTTCATGGCATCGGTGCGCCAGTCGTCGAAAGCGACGATGTATTCGTCTACCGTCCCGGTTCCTGTCATCGGTGCAGAGGTCCTCAACTATGTGCGCACAATGTACCCGTGTTCCTGACCGGCACTCTGCTCAACATCGCCACCGTGCTGGTGGGCACGTCGTTGGGGCTGCTTGCCGGAGCTCGCGTGCCGAGGCGGATTCAGGACAGCCTGACCACGGGCCTGGGCTTCTTCACGCTGATCGTCGCCGCGTCGATGGCGCTGCGCATCTTCACCGACCCGGCTGGCCGCCCCGGGTACGAACTCGCCGTGCTGGCCGCGCTGCTGCTCGGTGTGGCCGTCGGGGAGCTGCTTCGTCTGCATGACGGCCTCGAGGCGCTCGGCGCCCGGTTCCAGCGCCGGTTGACCCGCGGCGAGGGCTCGCCCAGCCGGATCGCCGAGGGCTTCGTGACCGCCAGCCTGGTCTTCTGTGTCGGGCCGCTGACCATCCTCGGGTCGCTCGACAATGGGCTGCGCGGCGACATCACGCTGCTTGCCACCAAGTCGCTGCTCGACGGGGTCGCGGCGGTTGCGTTTGCCGCGGCACTCGGGCCGGGCGTCTACCTGTCGGTGATCACCGTGCTGGTGGTGCAGGGCGGCATCTCGGGTGGCGCCTTCCTGCTGACCGATGTGATGGACGGGCCGACCATCCTGGCCATCACCGCGGCCGGCGGCCTGATCCTGCTCGGCGTGGGGCTGCGTCTGCTGGAGCTCAAGCCGGTGCGCGTCGCGAACTTCCTCCCCGCGCTGGTGCTGGCGCCCCTCTTCGTCCGGGTCGCGGACCTGGTCCGCGGCTGGCTGGGCTGAGCTTCAGGCCAGGCGAAACGCCGCCCGTACCTCGCCGGAGCGACCGCCTCGCGGGTCACGGATCGGCGGCGAGGCGAAGGCCGCCAGCCGGGTGAGCCCCTCGGAGTCCAGCACGTTCAGCTGGCGAAGCGCCTCAACCGTGGCAGCGTCACGCCCGCGGCGCGACCGGTCGCCATCCTCGATCTTCAGTGCCAGGCCGGCGGCATCCGTCTCTCCGCCGCGCGCGCCCGCCAGGAGCGCAACGGCCTGCACGCCCTCGGCGCCGCCCTTGGAGACGAGCCGACCAGGCGCCGCCTGCATGAGGGCGGTGTCGCGCTGGCGTCGCTCGCCGGCGACCAGCTCGGGGTGGGCCATCATCGCGTCGCGGATGCGCTCGAGCGCTCCGCGCAGGGCAGGGTCCGCGACGCCGGACGGGTCAGCCAATCGGGCAAAGGCGAGCGCCAGGCCGCGCAGCGGCATGCCGAAGGCCACGACCCCGCAGCCATCGGTGGCGCGGGCGATCTCCGGGACCGGCACGTCGGATAGGGCCGAGACCGTCTCGAGGGCCAGTTGCTGAACCGGGTGCTCGGGTTGCCAGTAGGTTTCCACCGGCCAACCGGCCGCCTTGGCATGCAGCGCCATGCCGGCGTGCTTGCCGGAGCAGTTGTGGCGAATCGCGCTGGGCGGCTCGCCGTCACGAGCCAGGCGCTGGGCGGTCTCCTGGTCCGACGGCGCGGCCTCGCCGCAGGCGAGCACCTCGCGGGTCAGGCCGCCGGCGCGCAGAAGCGCCTAGACCGTTCGCACGTGGCGATCTTCCCCGGCGTGCGACGCGGCCATGATTGCCAGCGCCTCGGCCGGGCCTGGGAAGTCGTAGGCGTCGAAGCGCCCCGACGCCACGAACGGCGCGAGCTGGAACGGCTTGGCCGCCGAGCGCAGGAAGATGAACTCGTCGGGGTTACCCGCCGAGGCGATCAGCTCACCGGTGGGCGAGACGACCGCGATGGAGCCCCGATGACGAGATTCGACCCGGTCGCCACGGCTGACCTCGACGAGGACGGCAGGCCGGGGATCGGCCACGCCGCTGCGTTACCTCGACCGCTAGGAGTTGCTGCCGGATCCGCTGGCGGCGGGCTCGCTCGGCGGCGCGGACTCCTTGGCGAAGACGCTCCCCTGACCTGGCGCGGCGGCCGGCTGCGAGGCACCCTTGGCCGGCGATGCGGCCGGTGCCGGGGCGGACTGGGTGGCGGGGGTGGCGGACGCTGCGGCGCGGCCCTCGGGAGTCATGATCACGCCGCCCTCGAAGTGAGCGCCCTCCCGGACGACCAGCACCTGCGCCTTGACCTTGCCCTTGACCCGGCCAGTCGAGCCGATCTCGAAGCGGCCGCCGCAATTGACGTCGCCCTCGAAGTCGCCGTTGATGATCACGTTGGCGGCACTGATGGTGCTGCGGACCTTGGCCTGGGGGCTGATTATCAGGGTGCCGGAGCACTCGATCTCGCCAGTCGCCTCGCCCTCGATCCGCAGGTCGCGGTCGCTGACGTACTTGCCGTTGAAGCGGGCGTGGGGATCGATGACGCTCTCGTTACCGGGGTCGGGCCGGCGATAGTCCATCGGGCTGGGAGTCATCTCGGCCTCGTTGGGGAAACTGTCAGGGTACAGATTGCCGACGACATCCTCACGGAGGTCGGAATCCGGCTTGTTGTCTCGCTTGGTTCCGAAGACCACGGCAGGCTCCTTCCTCGCGTCGCGGGCGCACTACGCCGGCACAGGGCGCGACGAATCGGTGCAGAGGCCGATAGCCTACCAGCCTCGGGGCAATCGAGGTAGTGGGTAGAATCGACGCCGATGGACCTGTCAGCGCGCTACCCCAACCTGCACGTCAGCCGCCACCCGCTGGTGGCGCACAAGCTGGCGCTGCTGCGAGACCGATCGACCGAGCCGAAGAAGTTCCGTGAGCTCGTCCGGGAGCTCTCCTGGCTGCTCGGCTACGAGTCGATGGCGGACCTGGCGACCCAGCCGATCACCGTCGAGACTCCGCTGGAGCCGATGCCGGCGGAGGAGCTGGCGCCGAAGGTCGGGCTGATCCCGGTGCTGCGCGCCGGGCTGGGCATGGTCGATGCCATGCTCGAGCTGATGCCGTCGGCAGAGGTGTGGCATATCGGCCTGTACCGCGACGAACGGAGCCTCAAGCCGGTCGAGTACTACAACAAGCTGCCCGATGCGGCCACCGTCCAGATCTGCCTCATCCTCGACCCGATGCTCGCCACCGGCGGGTCGTCCGCGGCCACCGTCGACATTCTCAAGCACTGGGGCGCGGCCCGGATCAAGCAGGTGTCGCTGATCGCCGCACCAGAGGGCGTGGCCACGCTGTCTGCCGCCCACCCCGATGTCGACATCCACGTGGGCGCCGTCGACCGAGCGCTGAACGAGCGGGGGTACATCGTGCCGGGCCTGGGGGACGCGGGGGACCGCCAGTTCGGGACCTTTGCCGGCCCGTCGTCGGAGCCGGGGCACGCCCCGGGCGACGAGACCGCCGAGGTGGTGCGCCGCCTGCAGCGCAACCTGGTCGGCGAGGAGTAGGGCCCCTCGCGCGGTTGTCGTCGTCGCCCGGCCGACCGCGTTCGTCAGCGCTCAAACGCCACGGCATTGGTGCGACTGGCGAGCGACCGATAGCGGCCGCTCCTCCGCCGTCCGAATCGCGGGGTGCTTGGGGCGGCGATCGGTGCGCCGAAATGGGGATGCCGTCGGTCACACCAATTCCATGACGTTTGACGGTCCGCCGCCAAAGATTCCGGGCAACGAAATGCCCCGAAGGAACCGCCGCCGGTCCGTTGATGCAATCTCGGGTGCCCTTGGCTGCCCCTTCGGGACAACCGGAGAATAGCCGCCGGTCGCCGGGCAGCGCAACCCCAGTTATCCCCGACTTGCGGACGAAGATGCGGACTTGTCCACATCCAATCCCCGCCGCCGACCAGACGCATCCGAGACGGCCCGGGAGTTGAGCGCTAGGCTGTGCGTGATGGAGAAGCGTCGCGTCCTGTTCGTCTGCGTGCACAACTCGGCCCGCTCCCAGATGGCGGAGGGGATGCTGCGCGCCTGGGCCGGCGACCGATTCGAGGTGCACAGCGGGGGGACCGAGGCCACCCGCGTGCGGCCGGAGGCGACGGAGGCCATGGCCGAGCTGGGGATCGATATCAGCGGGCACGCGAGCAAGACGATCGAGGCGTTCATGGGCCAGGCATGGGACTTCCTGATCCCCGTCTGCGAAGAGGCCAGCGAGGCCTGCCCATACGTCCCGGGGGCGAAGACGGTGCTCCGCTGGTCGTTCGACGACCCGTCCGCCGCGACCGGGACCGATGAGCAGCGCCTGGCCGTCTTCCGCCGCGTCCGCGACGAGCTGGGGAGCAAGATCCGCGAGTTCATCGCCGCGGCCTGATTCCCGCGGGGGCGGTACACTCGCCCCGTTCAACCGTCGAGGGAACCGATGCCCGATTCTCACGTGAAGGTGGCCGTCACCGGCGCGGCCGGACAGATCGGCTACGCGCTCCTCTTCCGCATCGCCTCCGGCCAGATGTTCGGCCCGCGCACCACCGTCGACCTGCAGCTCCTGGAGCTCGAGGCGGCGCTTCCTGCACTCGAGGGCGTGGCGATGGAGCTCGAGGACTGCGCCTTCCCGCTCCTCCGCCGTGTGGTGCGCACCTCGAGCGCCGACGAGGCCTTCTCCGGGGCCAACTGGGCCCTGCTCGTGGGCGCCGTGCCGCGCAAGGCGGGGATGGAGCGCAAGGACCTGCTCACCATCAACGGCGGCATCTTCACCGGCCAGGGCAAGGCCATCGCGCGCAACGCCGCCGATGACGTGCGCGTGCTGGTGGTCGGCAACCCGTGCAACACCAACTGCCTGATCGCATCGGCCAATGCGCCGGAGATCTCCGCGGACCGATGGTTCGCCATGACCATGCTCGACCAGCACCGCGGCGCGTCGCAGCTGGCAGCGAAGGCCGGCGTGGTCGTCGAGGAGGTGCGCGACCTGGCGATCTGGGGCAACCACTCGAGCACCCAGTTCCCCGACGTCTACCACGCCACCATCGGCGGAAAGCCGGCGGCCGAGGTGATCACCGACGAGGAGTGGCTGCAGGGCGAGTTCATCGCCACGGTGCAGCAGCGGGGCGCGGCCATCATCGCCGCCCGCGGTCAGTCGAGCGCGGCGAGCGCTGCCAACGCGGTGATCGACACGGTGCGCAACATCACGCAGCCGACCGGCGAGATCTTCAGCGCGGCGATTCCCGCCCCGGCCGAGACCGGCTATGGGGTCCCGGCCGGACTCGTCTTTGGCTATCCGCTTCGCGCGACCGTCCCGGGCCGGGTCGAAGTGGTGCAGGGAATGAAGCACAATGGATGGGCACAGGCAAAGGTCAACGCCACGCTCGCCGAGCTCCTCGAGGAGCGTGACGCGGTCAAGGAGTTGATCTGATGACGAACGAGACACTGACGGCCGCCAAGACCGCCACCCTCACCCACGATGGACGCAGCGTCGAGATGCCGATCGTCCACCCGACCGATGGCGACGCCGGGATCGATATCGGTCAGTTGCGAGCGCAGACCGGGTTGGTGACGCTGGACAACGGCTTCGGCAACACCGGGTCGTGCGCCAGCGCCATCACCTACCTGGACGGGGAGTCCGGGGTGTTGCGCTACCGCGGCTACCCGATCGAGCAGCTCGCCGGGCAGAGCACCTTCCTGGAGGTCGCCTACCTGCTGATCTACGGGGAGCTGCCGACCCGCTCCCAGCTGGACGATTTCGTGCACAGCATCACCCACCACACCCTTATCCACGAGGAGATGCGGCGCTTCTTCGACAGCTTCCCGAAGGAGGCGCACCCGATGGCGGTGCTGTCGGCCGGATCGAGCGCGTTGTCGACCTTCTACCAGGACAGCCACGACCCGTTCAACCCCCAGCACGTCGAGATCAGCACCCATCGGCTGCTGGCCAAGATCCCGACCATCGCCGCCTGGGCGTACAAGAAGAGCATCGGCCAGCCGTACGTCTACCCGCAGAACCAGCTCGACTACGCGTCCAACTTCCTGAACATGATGCACAGCGTGCCGGCCGAGCCATACGAGGTGAACCCGGTCGTCGCCGAGGCGCTCGACCTGCTGCTGATCCTCCACGCGGACCACGAGCAGAACTGCTCCACCTCCACGGTACGGATGGTCGGCTCGAGCCATGCCAACCTGTTCGCCAGCGTCAGCGCCGGCATGACCGCCCTGTGGGGCCCGCTGCACGGCGGCGCCAACCAGGCGGTGATCGAGATGCTGGAGCAGATCGCGGCCGATGGCGGCGACGTGACGAAGTACGTTGCACGCGCCAAGGACAAGGACGATCATTTCCGGCTGATGGGCTTTGGGCACCGGGTCTACCGCAACTTCGACCCGCGGGCCAAGATCATCAAGGCCGCCGCCGATCGCGTCCTCCATGCCATGGGCAGCGACGACGCGCTGTTCGAGATCGCCGAGAAGCTCGAGGAGGTGGCGCTGCACGACGAGTACTTCGTCGAACGCAAGCTCTACCCGAACGTGGACTTCTACTCCGGGCTGATCTACCGGGCGATTGGCTTCCCGAACACCATGTTCACGGCCATGTTCGCCATCGGTCGGCTCCCGGGCTGGATCGCCCACTGGAAGGAGATGATCGAGGATCCGGCCACCAAGATCGGCCGACCGCGGCAGGTCTACGTCGGTGCACCGGCACGCGACTACAACGCGATCGATGCCCGCGGCGCGTGATCGGGCCATCGAGTCGCATCTGTGACAGACACGCCACGCGCATCTGCGGCATAACTGCGCGGACATGCGACTGACCGTTCTGGGGCGCAGCCCCGCACGCCCCAATCCCGGCGAGGCCTGCGCCGGCTACGTGGTGGAGGGCGGCGGTTCCCGCATCCTGATGGACGTCGGGCCGGGCGTGGTGGCCCAGCTCCTGCGCCGCAACACGCCCGACGAGCTCGACGCGGTGGTGATCAGCCACATGCACACCGACCACTGCCTGGACCTGATCACGCTGCGCTACAGCTATCCGTGGATCGACGTGGCCAAGCACCGCCTGACCGTGATCGTGCCGCCGGGGAGCATGGGCCAGCTCTCTGATCTCGCGCTGGGTGCGGGGTACGCCAACTTCTTCGACAAGAGCTTCGTCTTCGTGGAGCACGACGGCAAGCGACCGATCGAGATCGGCAACCTGCGCCTGGAGCCGGAGGAGACGCAGCACTATGTGCGTACCTGGGGCTTCCGGATCACCGCCAACGGGGCCGATGAGGACCCGAACAGGGTCCTCGCCTACTCAGCCGATTCCGGACCGTGCGACGCCCTCTCGCGGATCGCCGACACGGCTGATCTGTTCCTTTGCGAGGCGGCCCTGTCCTCGCTGAAGGAGGATGACCCCGAGCCGCACAGCCGCGGTCACCTGCTCCCGTCGGAGGCGGGCGAGGCGGCGCGCGCCGTCGGCGTCAAACGCCTGCTGATGACCCACCTCCCCGTCACGGACGGCACCGACTGGGCGCTCACCGAGGCGCGGGCCGCCTACGACGGCGACGTGGAGGTCGCCGAGCCGCTCCGCACCTACGAGGTCTGATCGCCTTCCACCCGCGCCCGGGCGATGTACCGGTCGGCGGCCCAGGTGGCCAGCCCCCACAGCACCGATGCCACGAGCGTGATGCCAACCAGGGCTGCGGCAACCAGCGCGAAGCCGCTTCCCGGGGTGGCGCCCATCACCGCGGTGACCATCACGGCTCCCCCGACCAGGATGGCGGCCATCACCAGCCCGATCTTGGCCGCGGTCCACACGAACCAGCCGAGCCGATGCCCCTGCGCACGCCCGGCCAGCCACAGCACGGTGGGTCCGGTGGAGCCATAGAGGGCCGTGTACAGCCCGGGTGCCCCGAAGAGGTGCTCGCCACCGAGGCGCACGTCGAGGACCAGCGCCGCCAGCAGCCAGGCGCCGAGGAGCGCCGTTCCGGCGCCAACGCCGATCAGCCAGACCAGCAGCAGCGTCGCGGTGCCCCCGGAGAGGCGCTCGACCAGCTCGCCGTCGCGCCCCTCCACCAGCTCGGTGGGTCCGTCCTCGGGGAGCTGCGATGGATCGGTGCCGGTCATGCGCGGAGTGCATGCTCCAGGTCCGCGACCAGGTCCTCGACCGATTCGATCCCCACCGACAGGCGCACCAGTCCGGCGGGAACCTCGAGTGGAGACCCGGCGACCGAGGCGTGGGTCATCGCGGCGGGCAGCTCAATCAACGACTCGACCGCACCGAGCGACTCCGCCAGCGTGAAGAGGCGGGTCGCCTCGGCGACCTTGCGAGCCTTCGCCTCGCCGCCGGCGAGCTCAAAGCTGACCATGGCGCCGGGCAGCCGCATCTGGCGCTCGACGAGCTCGCGCTGGGGGTTGTCGGCCAGTCCCGGGTAGTACACGCGGGCCACACCAGGCCGGCCAGTCAGCCAATCAGCGATATGCGCCGCATTCTGCGACGCCCTCTCCATTCGGACCGCCAGCGTGCGCATGCCGCGCATGACGAGCCAGCAATCGAACGGCGAGGGGACCGCCCCGGCCGCGTTCTGGTGGAAGCGCAGCCGCTCCACCAGGTCCGCGCGGCGGGTCGCCAGCAGGCCGCTGATCACGTCGGAGTGCCCGGCGAGGTACTTCGTGGCCGAGTGCATCACCACGTCGGCGCCCATGTCGAGCGGGCGCTGCAGGT
>JBBEBK010000107.1:0-2931 GCA_040882375.1 Chloroflexota bacterium | reverse complement strand
CTACCTGGGGCTCAACCAGGTCGTCTACGGTGACGCGCTCACCTTCATGCGCATCCAGAACGAGCACTGGTTCAAGTCGCTCGCCCCGCCGTGGCAGGGGATCGCGTCGGTCTGGGGCTGGATCTCGAACGAGAATCCGGATACCGCGCTGATGATCGGCTGGATGGAGCTGCTCTTCATCGGCATCGGCCTGGCCGGGACACTGCATGCCGCGTTCCGGTTGCGGCCGTCGATGTTCGCGTGGATGGCCGGCAACTGGATCCTGTTCGTCTCCACCTCGTTCGTTATGAGCGTGCCGCGCTACTCGCTGACCCTCTTCCCGCTGTTCGTGTCGCTGGGGTTGCTCGCAGAACGCCGCTGGGTCCTCGTTACGCTGTCCGCGGTCAGCCTGGCGGCGATGGCGTACTTCGCCGGCCGCTTCGCGGTCGGCTGGTGGGCCTTCTGATGGGCCTTCGGATGGGCGGGCCGATGCGCGCGCTGGCTGCTGTCTCGACCCTTGGCCTGCTGCTGGTCGCCTGCGCGCCGGCTGGCAGCGGCACGCGGGTTGAGTTCGGGACCGATGGCGGCGGGATCGCCTGGGGCGACGGCGACTACGGCGTGGTGCTGGTTCACGACGGCGACACCGATGCGGACGCCTGGGACGCCGTTGCCGCCACGATGGCCGAGCAGGGGATGACCGCGCTGGCGACGGATCAGACCGAGGCCGCGGCGGTGCGAGCGGCCATCAGCTACCTGCGAGATGAGCGTGGCCTCGAGCGCATTGCGCTGGTGGCAGCGGGGAGTGGTGGAGTGGCGGCGCTGGCCGTCGGCCGGGAATCACCCGAGCTGGTCGACCAGCTGATCCTGATCTCCGTGCCGGGCGACGCCTCGAGCGTGGCGGAGCTGGGCGAGTTCCCGAAGCTCTTCGCCGCCTCGGAGGGAGAGGCGGCGGCGGCCGACGCCGAGGCGATGACGGGCGCCGCGCCCGGCCTGTGGAACGGCCTCTTCCTGGCCCCGGGATCGGCCAGCGGGCAGGCGATCTTCGACTCGGATGGTGGAGATGCGCTGCTGAGTGCGGTGCTCCGTCGGCTCGACGAGCGGCGCTAGCGAGATTCGCCTGCACTCGCCTGCACTCGCCTGCATTCGCCTGCGCCGGTAGCCTGCACTCGCCTGCACTCGCCTGCGCCGGTAGCCACTGGGTGGCCACAACGGCCAGGTTGCGGCCGAATTCGGGCCATGGTTGGCCGATTGACCACACGGTGGCTGCGGTGGCCACGCAGAGCGGTCATCTTGGCCGTTGTAGCCACCGGGTGGTTGCGAGCTCGGGCCGCATCAGCTCCCTCTCACTCCCGGATCGGGAGAGGCCCGGGCAGCGATCCGCGGGCAAACGAAAGCCCCGGAGGAACCGCGGCGACCGTTGATGTGATCTCCAGTCGGCCAGCTGCCCCTCCGGGACACACGAAGCATGCCGCGCCGAGGCCGCGGGCCACAAGGGGGGTTATCCACAATCGCTCGGACGGCCCGCCGAGTTATCCACAGGCATTCCCCCGTGGACGCCGCGCGATTCGGCGAACATTGTCGGATTCCCGCCTGCCGGCGCGTTGTCAGTAATGAAGGCAGATCTACGACGCTGCCGGCGCCGGAGGTAGATCGTGTTGAGGGTGTTGGCGTTGGACGAGGAGCGCGACCCAAACGCGGAGGTCGTCGAGACCGAACCCGATCGACTCGATCCATCCATGTTCGGGCTGCTCTACGAACAGCATCGTCTCGCCGTGTACCGATATCTGCGCGCCAGAACGCGCAGCGAGGACGAGGCGTTGGACCTTGCCGGGATCACCTTTGAGCGGGCGTTCACCGGCCTCGGCCGGTTTCGGCGCCGCGATGGCGGGGTGCAGGCCTGGCTGCTGCGCATAGCGAGAAACACGGCCATCGACGCCCATCGTCGGCATCGGCCCACGGTCGACCTGGCGGGCGCCGATGCCCAACTGGGTCGGCGCGCTATCGAAGCCGATCGGCTCCAGGGCGAGCGAGTCGAGATCCTCGATCTCGTCGCACGGCTGCCAAGTCATCAACGAGAGGCCCTCCTCCTTCGATACGCCGGGGGGTTGACGGCGAGGGAGATCGGGGTGGTGATCGGAAAGCGCGAAGGCGCAGTGCAGAAGCAGATTGAGCGCGGGCTTGCCGCGCTGCGGGAGGCCTTTTGATGACCATGCATGACGAGATCGAGGCGCGGTTGATCCAGGCGTTCGAGCTGTCGCCGTCCGAGGATGGCCTGCGCCGGCTCGACCAGCGCGTGGCGCGGGCCATGACCCAGCCGATGGCGATTCCCTTCCGGGGCCTGCGCACGCCGCGGCTGTTCCTGCGCCCGCTGCTGCTCCTCGCCGCGTTCGTTCTGCTCACCGGCGCGGTGGTCGGCGGGGCGCGCCTTCTCGACCAGATCTTCGAGTCGTCCGGGATGCCCGGTTGGCGTATCGCCTGGGACCGCGCCGAGAAACTCGACCTCACGGCAACGGATGCGGGGGTCACCATCACGCTCGTGCGCGCCTACGCTGATCTCAACCACGTCCTGGTCGGCTTCACCGTTGAAGGCCTGCCGGCAGCCCCGGTAACGGGCCATGGGGAGGCCTATCCGATCGAGTGGAAGGCTGAACTCCGCGATCCCGCCGGCCGCACGGCCGACCAGTGGGCTACCAGCCGGACCGGCACGGGAATCACCGACCCCAACCTCTCCGCGGTCGGGCATTTCTGGGAGGGAGCCGTGACCCCGGTGGCCGGGACCTGGGTGCTGACCTTCACCTCGATCGGCTTCAACGACGGCGGGTTTGTATCGGGCGAATGCACCGTCGGAGCCACCGATCCCGCGTGCGTGAGCCCGCCGCCGCACGCCATGGTCGACGGCACCTGGCGGTTCGAGTTCGCGCTGCCCGCGCCCGCCGGGACGGTGCTGTCGCC
>JBBEBK010000106.1:0-19476 GCA_040882375.1 Chloroflexota bacterium | reverse complement strand
AGCTGAAGCAGCATGTGCTGCAGCATGTGAACGCTGAAGAGCTGTCCCTCGTAGGCTTCGATCGGCGAGGTGAGGGCCACGACGATGACTGCCAGGGCGCCGACGAAGCCGGCCGATCGCCAGCGGGGGTGCGGGCGCAGCGGGTGGCGCCGGGCAACCCGTCGTGCGAGCACGAGCCAGGCGGCCAGCGCGAGCCCAAGCCCCGGCACGATGAGCGGCTCGAATCGCCATTGCAGGAGGATCCCCGGCCAGGTTGGCGCGCCGGGCGCCTCCCCGTGCGCTGCCGCCGGGCCAGGGACGGCGAGGGCCGCCAGCAACACGACGGACGACACGATGAACGACGTGGCCAGCGACGCGGCGGACCTGCCGGGGCGGAGTCCAACGGTCATGCCGGCATTCTCGCCGGGAACCGCGGCGGCCGCTCGCGCGTCAGGGCCCCATGACGAAGACCGCACGCCTCACCGTGCCGCTCACGCTGGTGGCGCTGCTGCTCGGCGCATGCGGTGGGCCGGGGCCGCCCGGCAAGCAGATCGACCATCCGATCGGCGACGCCGTGGTCTTGCGAGTCTCGTACTCGGGCGGCTTCGTGGGCCCGGGGTTCGATCTCCTCAACCACCCGACCTTCAGCCTGCTCGGTGATGGGCGCGTGATCGTGCCTGGTGCGCAGGTCCTGCTCTTCCCCGGCCCGGCGCTGCCGGCGATAAACGTGCGGCGGCTCACCGAGTCGGGCATTCAGGCGGTCCTGGCCGAACTTGAAGAGACGGGGCTCTTCGCCGAAGACCTGGATCTCCGAGGCGCGCAGAACTGCGTCGCCGACGCGAGCGATGTGATCTTCGCGATGCACGCCGATCAGCGCGACGTGACGGTCACGGTCTACGGGCTCGGCATCCTGGACGGCGCGGGCAGCTGTCCCGGCGTCTCCGCCGACGAGCTGGCGATGCACGTCACGCTCAACAGGCTCAACGGGCGTCTGTCGGATCTCGATTCGTGGCTCCCCGCCGGCTCCTGGGTCGACGAGTGGCAGGCATTCCGCCCCGAGGCGATGCGGCTGATTGTTCGCAATGCCGACGCGGAAGAGCCGGATGGTTCGGGGATACCCAGCTCACTGGTTCCCTGGCCGGCTGGTTCGGATCCGGCCGCGTTCGGCGAGGAGACCGACTTCGGCCTTCGTTGCGGGGTCGTGCCCGGCGCGGAAGCGGATGAGTGGTATGACCTGCTCGGCGCCGCGAACCAACTGACCCGCTTCACGAGGGGCGATCACCGGTACGCCGTCAGCGTCCGCTTCCTGCTCCCCGACGAGCCCGCGGCGTGCGTCGTGCCGGCGCTCTGATGACCGAGCCGCGGCCGATCTGACTCGTATGGCCGCACCGCGAGAGCGGTGCGCCGCCCGACTGGCATCGGTACAATACGCCGCGTTCCTCCGCCCACCGGCGGGTGGGCAAGCCCAGGGCACGATTCGGAAGCGGACCCGCCCGCGGATCCGCTTCGCCGTTTACGATGAGGAGCCTCGAGACGATCTGATGCCACGACCCGCGGCCCGCCGACGCCTGCGGACCTTTCTGCGCGCCGGAGTCCCTCTCCTGCTGATGGCCCTGCTCGCTGCGTGCGGCATGGTGCCGCCCGAGCCCGAGACGCGCGAGGCCAAGGAGGTCTACCTCCTCTACAACATCGTGCTGGTGATGGGGCTCATCGTCTTCGTCGGCGTGGAGGGCTTCATCATCTACGCGATCGTCCGCTATCGGCGCCGCGACGACCGTCTCCCGACGCAGACGCACGGCAACAACCTGATCGAGCTGGTCTGGACCGCGATCCCGTCGGTCATCGTCCTGATCCTGTTTGTTCTCTCGACGATGACACTCAACTCGATCTCGACGCGGGCGGCGAACCCCGGCGTGACGATCGAGGTGACCGGCTTCCAGTGGCAATGGACATTCCATTACCTCGACGGCGACGGAGATGCCACCAACGACGTATCGATCACCGGCTCGCCCGCGACGCCGCCGGTGATGGTCGTGCCCGTCGGGGAGCCGGTCCGCCTGATCCTGCGCTCGGCCGATGTGATCCACTCCTTCTATGTCCCCGCCTTCCTCGTGAAGCGCGACCTGATCCCACTCGGCGAGGCGGCTCCCAACGAGCTGGAGTTCACCGTCAGCGACCCCGGTACCTACGCGGGGCAGTGCGCCGAGTTCTGCGGCCTGCTCCACGCGCGAATGACCTTCAGCGTGGAGGCGGTGACGGCGGCCGAGTACGACGCGTGGTTCGCCGCCGCCCAGTCTGGTGCGACCCCGGGTCCCACGGTCGCCCCGGGTTCGGAGGTTGTGAAGCTCAGCGCCGAGCAGATCGCGTTCAATACCCACGCACTCGAAGCGCCCGCCGACGAGCCGTTCACCCTCGAGTTCACCAACCACGAGGCCGTCCCGCACAACGTCTCCATCTTTGACGGCGAGACCGAGCTCTTCCGCGGCGACATCCTCTCCAGCGTGGGAGTCATCTCGTACACCGTCCAGGCACTGCCGCCCGGCGAGTACACCTTCATCTGCAGCGTCCATCCGGTGCCCGACATGACCGGTACGCTGACCGTCCGCTGAGCGCAGGAGCAGAACGAGACCGATGGCAACCACCGTGCTGAGCCCGCAGTCGAAAAGCTACAGCCGATCCTGGGTGGTCGAATGGCTGACCACGGTTGACCACAAGAAGATCGGGATCCTGTACATCCTCAACTCGTTCTTCTTCTTCTTCGCGGCCGGCATCCTGGCCCTGCTGGTGCGCTCGGAGCTGGCGGTGCCGGGACTTCAGTTCCTCGATGAAGGGACCTACAACCAGGCCTTCACCATGCACGGCACGGTCATGGTCTTCCTCTTCATCGTGCCGGTGCTGTCGGGCTTCGCCAACTACATCGTCCCGCTGCAGATCGGCGCGCCGGACATGGCCTTCCCGCGGATCAACGCACTGAGCTTCTGGTTCCTCCCGCTCGGCGGCATCCTGCTCTTTGCCGGCTACCTGTTCGGCGGGGCCGCCGCGGAAGGCTGGACGCTCTACACGCCGCTCTCCGGGCCCACCTACTCGAGTGGCGTGGGGACCGACCTCTGGTTGATCGGCCTCCTCCTGGTGGGTACCGCCTCCATCCTGGGCTCGGTCAACTTCATCGCCACCATCTTCAAGATGCGGGCGCCGGGGATGACCCTCTTCCGGATGCCGATCCTGGTCTGGACGGTGCTCGTGACGGCGACGCTGATCATGCTCGCCACGCCGGTTCTGGCCGCAGGCATGATCGCGCTCTTCATCGACCGCAATTACGGCGGCGCCTTCTTCGACCCCAATACCGGCGGCAACCCGGTCCTGTGGCAGCACCTCTTCTGGTTCTTCGGCCACCCCGAGGTCTACATCGTGATCCTGCCGGCGATGGGCGTGGTGAGCGAGATCCTGCCGGTCTTCACCCGTCGGCCGCTCTTCGGCTACCGGGCGTTCGTGTTTGCCACCATCGCCATCGGTCTCCTCTCCTTCAGCGTGTGGGCGCACCACATGTTCACCACCGGGCAGGTCTTCCTGCCGTTCTTCAGCTTCATGACCGCCCTGATCGCGGTGCCGACCGGGGTGAAGATGTTCAACTGGATGGCGACCTTGTGGCGCGGATCGATCACCTTCGCCACGCCGATGCTCTTCGCGCTCGGCTTCCTGTCGATGTTCCTGATCGGGGGGATCAGCGGCGTGATGCTCTCGGCGCCGCCGATCGACTTCCACCTGCAGGACACCTATTTCGTGGTCGCGCACCTGCACTACGTCTTCTTCGGCGGCAGCGTCTTCGGCGTCTTCGCGGCGACCTACTACTGGTTCCCCAAGATGACCGGGCGGCGGCTCAACGAGCGCCTCGGCAAGGTCCACTTCTGGATGCATTTCGTTGGCTTCAACCTGGCCTTCTTCCCGATGCACGAGCTCGGCATCCAGGGCATGCCGCGCCGCATCGCCGACTACTCGCCCGATGCCGGTTGGACGTTCTGGAACCTGGCCTCGACGGCCGGCGCGTTCCTGATCGCCGCGAGCATCCTGCCCTTCCTGGTCAACGTGGTGGCCACATTCATCAACGGGGAGAAGGTGGGCGACGACCCGTGGGAGGGCAACACCCTGGAGTGGGCGACCAGCTCGCCGCCGCCGCCCTACAACTTCGACAAGTTGCCGCCGATTCGCAGCGAGCGACCCGTCTTCGACCTGCGGCATAAGCATGACGCGGAGCACGGCGCGGATGAGCGCGGCCTCGTGGAGGGGGACCACCGATGAGCGCGGAGTCACCGACGATGCACGGCGCCGACGAGCAGCTGCCGATCAGCCACCGCGAGGCCGGTATGCCGACGCCCCTGGTCGGGATGCTGCTCTTCATCGCCAGCGAGGTGATGTTCTTCGGCGGACTCTTCGCCGCGTACTTCAACGCTCGCGCCATTCATGCCGCAGAGTGGGGACCGCCGTCGGGTGCGCCGGAGCTGGAGATGCTGCCGATCGCCCTGCCGATCACCATCGTCCTGGTGGCCTCCAGCTTCACCATGCAGTTCGGGGTGTGGGCCATCCGCCGCGGCGACCAGCGGGCGATGCGCAACTGGACGATGCTGACCCTGGCGCTCGGCGTGGCGTTCCTGATCGGGCAGATCTACGACTACACGACCCTCGGCTTCGGCATTGGCGACGGCGCCTTCGGGACCGTCTTCTACACGCTCACCGGCTTCCACGGTGCCCACGTGTTCGGGGGGGCGGTGGGGCTCACCATCCTGTCGGCGCGAGCCGCGCAGGGCCAGTTCAGCCGTCGAAACCACGTGGCCGTCGAGGCGATCAGCATGTACTGGCACTTCGTGGACGTGGTCTGGATCGCCCTCTTCTCGACGCTGTACTTCCTGCGCTGACGAGGCCGATGACATGAACGACACCGCATTCGGCTACCTGCTCCTGGCGATCGGGATCGTCTTCGCGCTCGGCGTGATCTACGCCCTGACCAGCCACCTCGGCTCGGCCGAGAGCGCAAAGCCGAAGGTGCCGCGCGGCGTCCATCTACCCAACCCCAGCCCGCTGCCGGTGATCATGGCGGTGGGCGGTGCCCTTCTCGGGGCAGGACTCGCCTTCCGTGGCGACGACCAGCCGATCGCCAACCCATGGCTGGCCGTGCCGGGCCTGATCGTGTTCGCATACGGCATCTTTGCCTGGGTGCGTGCCGCAGGGCGTGAGTGGGACGAGACCGAGCGCGGGCCGCACGACGACGACGCCGGCCATTGATCTTGACCTTGGGCATGGAGTGACGCAGATGGAATCGGAGCCCCCGGCGATCCGCGACGAGGCCGCGCTGGCGCTCGACACGACCCACGACCTGCACGGCAACCACCGGGACCCGCAGCACCAGGAGGTGCAGCAGAACCTCGTCGCCGTGCTCCTGCCGATGGCGATACTCGCGTTCCTGGTGGTCTCGTTCGTCGCGGCCGCCTGGACCTTCCTGGCCGCGCTGCCGGCCAGCTGATCTCCGGCCGCGGGCGTGCCAATGGCGCTGTCGGCGGCGTATGCTGCTCTCGCTTGCATCGGTTGCGTAGGCTATTGGCCATATCGCGACAACGCGCCGCCTGACAAGCGCGTGCCGGCCGACCAGATGACCGCATGAGTCGTGGAGGAACGAGAGGAACCGATGGACCGACCGCACAGTGATCACCCCGGGTCGCGCCCGCGAAGTCTGGGGCTCACCGGCACGATGGCGCTGGTCGCCGTGGCCCTGCTGTTGGCGGCATGCGGGAGCGATGGCGGGGGCGGTGGCGGCGGTGGCGGCGGCACACCGTCGACCTTCCTCCACGCCCTGATCGTCAATGCATCCGACGTGGATATCACGGTCGGCTACAGCGCCGACGGCGAGCCCGAACCCGACCAGGTGGTGCCGACCTGCACCGCCGCCAACATCGATTACCCGCTGGCGGACCCGTTCGAGCTGTTCGTCGATGGCGCCACGGTGATCGATACGTTCGAGGACCTGCCCGAGGGTCTGCCGAATGATGGCGAGTCCGACCTCATCGTGGAGGTGAAGATCGGGAAGGACGGCACCGTCAGCCTCATGGGCCAGAACAACGTGCCCGTGCCGGCCGACGTGGCGGTCCGCCCCGGGCGCGGCATTCCGAAGCCATCGAAGTCGGCCTTCTGCCCCTCCCTTCCGGGCTGACCCGAGCCGCTAGCTGGGCGCAGGGCTCCCCGGAGTCGGGTAGCGCTGCGCCACGTACTCGTCGAGGATCTCGAGGAAGCGCGGCACGATCGCGTCGCCGCGGAGCGTGGTCCGCAGCTCGCCGTCAACGAAGACCGGCGCCACCGGCTCCTCGAAGGTGCCCGGCAGGCTGATCCCGATGTTGGCGTGCTTTGACTCGCCGGGCCCATTCACCACGCAGCCCATCACCGCGACGGTCAGCTCCTCGACGCCGGGATGCCGCTGGCGCCAGGTCGGCATCTGTTCGGTGAGGTAGGCGCCGATGTCGCGGGCCATCTCCTGGAAGAAGGTCGAGGTGGTCCGTCCGCAGCCCGGGCACGCGCTCACCTGTGGAGTGAAGCTCCGCAGGCCGAGCGACTGGAGCACCTGCTGCGCCACCTGGACCTCCTCGGTCCGGTCGCCGCCGGGCGACGGCGTGAGGCTCACCCGGATCGTGTCGCCGATCCCACGTTGAAGCAGGATGGCCAGGCCCGCGGTCGAGGAGATGATGCCGCGCGACCCCATCCCCGCCTCGGTCAGGCCCAGGTGGAGCGGGTAGTCGCAGCGCTCGGCCAGGCGCGTGTATACCTCCACCAGGTCCTGCACCCCGCTCACCTTGGCGCTCAGGATGATCCGGTCGTGGCCAAGTCCCGACGCCTCGGCGAGCCGAGCCGAGCGCAGCGCCGAGGAGAGCATCGCCTCGATCATCACTTCGCGGCTGTCGCGTGGCTCGGCGAGCAGCGCATTGGCATCCATCATCTCGGTCAGCAGCTGCTGGTCCAACGACCCCCAATTGACGCCGATGCGTACCGGCTTGTCGTTGGCGACCGCCACCTCGATGATCTGGCGGAACTGCTCGTCGCGCCGCTTGGTGCCGACGTTCCCCGGATTGATGCGGTACTTGGCCAGGGCTGCGGCCGCCTCGGGGTGCTTCGTCAGGAGCAGGTGGCCGTTGTAGTGGAAGTCCCCGATGAGCGGCACGCCGACGCCCAGGCGGTCCAGCTTTTCGCGGATCACCGGGACCGCCCTGGCGGCCTCGTCGTTGTTGACGGTGACGCGCACCAGCTCGCTGCCGGCATGGGCCAGCTGCGCCACCTGGATCGCGGTGGCGTCGGCATCGGCGGTATCGGTGTTGGTCATCGACTGGACCGCCACCGGGTGCTCCGACCCGACCGCCACCCCGCCCACCGTCACCGTGACCGTCCGCCGCCGCGCGCTCATGGCACGAGTGTAGGTGCGAGCGGCGCGTCACGCGCTCGCCATCGGTCCTTCATGCGTCTGTCACGCGGGTGGGATAGGGTCTGGCTGTGAGACACGTGTCCGTCGCCCTGCTGAGCCTGCTGCTGGTGCTCGCCGCCTGTGCGGCAGCGCCGTCCGCCAGCGAGGTGGCCTCGCCCGCCGGGCAGAGCCCGGCCGCATTTCCGACCGGCGCCGCGCCGTCCGCCGGTGCCGGGACGCCGCGCGGGGTGCTCGCCAGCGACCCGCTCCACGCGGTGGTGCTCATCGACGTGCGGACCGGCGAGGAGTTCACCATCGGACAGCTGGCCGCGGAGCAGCCGGTGCTGCTCGAGACGATGGCCATCTGGTGCACCAACTGCCGCGGCCAGCAGCGACAGGTATCGGATGCCCACGACCTGGTCGCGTTCCACTCGATCAGCCTCGACGTCGATCCCAACGAGCGTCCGTTCGACCTTGCCGAATACGCCGATCGCGAGGGGTTCGATTGGCCGTTCGCAGTGGCCAATGCTGATCTCGCGCGACAGCTTCGCGACCGATTCGGGGCAGCTGTTCTGAATCCGCCGTCGATGCCGAAGATCCTGTTCCGCACCGACGGCAGCGTCGAGCTGATCGGCCTCGGCACACAGCTGAACGCCGCCGAGGTGGCCGCCGCGGTCGGCGGCTGACCGAATGGGGGAGCTGGCGGGGGCGGTTGTGCTCGGCATCGGCGCCACCATCACGCCGTGCATCCTGCCCCTCTACCCGGCATTCCTCGCCTTCCTGACCGGTGCGTCCTCGGGAGACCGCCGCTTCCCGCCGGCGGCCGCTGCGGGGCTGGTCTGGGCCGGGGTGGTGGTCGGGATGGTGGCCATCGGTGCAGTCTTTGCTGCCCTGGCCGCGCCGCTGGGCGACTTCATTCGCGTCGTCCTGCCGGTCGCCGATGGACTCCTGATCCTGCTCGGCGTGCTGCTCCTGCTTGGCCGGAATCCGTTCGCACGGCTGCCGCAGCTGTCGCCGGCGGTCGCCGGCAGGGGCGGCCCCGCGATCGGAGCGTTCGCCTACGGACTGCTCTTTGCGCCCATCGCGGTGCCCTGTTCGGGGCCCTTCCTGGTGGTCATCTTCGCGTACTCGCTGACCATCGGCGACGTGGTCGGCCAGCTGGCCTTCTTCCTGGCCTTCGGCATCGGGTTCGGGCTGCCGCTGTTTGCCATCGGGCTCTTCGACCAGGTGAGCGGCGCACGCCTGGCCCGCGCGATGGTCCGCTGGGAGCGACCGATGCAACTGGTGCTCGGCGCGGTGCTGGTGGCGGTCGGCCTCTGGGATCTCTCCGTCAACCTGCCGAACCTGCTCGGCTAGTCGCGAACCACTTGCGTCTTTGCGCAACTAGCGATACACTGCGACCCACATGACAAGCACCGCACCGCCCACGCCAGCCGATACCAGGCACGACGCCGACCGGCGCGACCACAAGCTCGCGATCATCGGCTCCGGCCCGGCCGGGCTAACCGCCGCCATCTACGCGTCACGCGCGAATCTCGAGCCGATGGTCTTCGCCGGGAACACGCCGCTCGGGCAATTGATGATCACCTCGGACGTCGAGAACTATCCCGGCTTCCCCGGTGGCATCCAGGGCCCGGAGCTGATGCAGCTCTTCCGCGACCAGGCCGAGCGCTTTGGCAGCACGCTGCTCGACAAGGACGTCACCCGCGTCGACTTCTCCGAGCGCCCCTTCCGGATGTGGGTGGGGGAGGACGAGTTCCGCGCCGATGCGGTCATCGTGGCCACCGGCGCCTCCGCACTGTGGCTGGGCCTGCCGTCCGAGGAAGCATTCCGCGGCCGTGGGGTGAGCGCCTGCGCCACCTGCGACGGCTTCTTCTTCCGCGATCGCGAGATTGCCGTGGTCGGCGGAGGCGACACCGCGCTCGAGGAAGCCCTCTTCCTGACCCGCTTTGCCTCCAAGGTGACGATGCTCCACCGCCGCGAGGCGTTCCGTGGCAGCAAGATCATGCAGGACCGCGCGCTGAGTCACCCCAAGATCGAGGTTCGCTGGAACACCGAGGTGACCGAGGTGCGCGGTGAGATGACCGTCTCCGAGCTCGCGCTGCGCGACACCGTGACCGGTGAGGAATCAACGCTGGCGGTGCAGGGTCTCTTCATCGCCATCGGCTACAAGCCGAACACGTCCCTCTTCGAGGGCCAGCTCGATCTCGACGCGCGGGGCTACTGCACCGTCGAGGCGGACACCCGCACCAGGGTCGAGGGGGTCTTCGTGGCCGGCGATGTCCACGACCACGTGTACCGGCAGGCGATCACCGCCGCCGGGGATGGTTGCCGGGCCGCCATCGATGCCGAGCGCTGGCTCGAGTCGGTCGGCGAGATCGAGGCTTCGACCCCCACCAACTGGTGACCGTCAGGTCAGTCTGACCAGCTCCGCGTAGAGCTCCGGGGTGATCCCTTCGCGCCGTGCTGAGGCGAGGTGCTCCAGTGTGGCCTGCCAGTTGGACGCCGCTGCAAAGGCGATGCGCAACTCGCGGCGCGCGCCATCGAGGTCGCCCGCGCCGGCCAATTCCACCCCGCGCCAGAAGACGAGCTCCATGGCGCCGGGGGCCATCCGTCGAGCCTCGGCATAGCGCTCCTCAACGGGTCGCCCGCCACGTGCCGCTTCCCTCTCGTCGTTCAGCAGGTCATAGGCGAGCTGCAGGGTCACGATCCGCCGCAGTTCTGGCACCGGGTCGTGATGATCCTCGATTCGCATGTCCAGCAGCCGACCGCGCCACGCCGCCGTCTGCGGTTCGGCGGCCACGATCTTGATCGCCGCGGACTGGCGGCCGCGCACGTCGCCACCCTCGCGCTCGGCCGCTTCCATGGCAAGCAGCAACCGCTCCACCAGCGGCTCCCCGGCCGCCAGGCCGGCCTCGTATGCCGCCGCCATGGCGGGCCAGCAGGTGTCCGCCGCCAGCAGGTTGCCCTGCACGGTGTATCCATCGCCCACCAGGTGGCCGCAGGCCGGTATGCACTCGGCACCCGTGTGCGCAGCAGCCCGGCCGGTGGCGTCCACCACGCCCAGTTGGCGAATCGCAGGCCTTTCGTCGCCCGCGACAAGGGAGGCGACCACCTCGTCGGCAGACCGTCCCGCGCGCAGCAGCTCGAGCCCGATTGGGCCGAAGCTGACGTTGACCGATGCCTGGGTGGCGACCGCGCCGACTCCCGCCTCCAGCCACGGGACGACGGGCCCGACACCGAGATAGTGGGACTGCACGGCCAGGCCGAAGCGACCGGTGGACGGATCTCGAGCGACGATGCTGTACGTCATGACGGCAGCGTAGCGGCCTCGGCCACGGCCAGCCAGCCCTCCATCGACGGATCGGCGGGAATCGCCCGCACCACACAGCTGTCGAGCGCGGCGCGGTACGGCTCCAGCAGGTCGGGGACCTCGCGCGGATCGTTGGCGACGATGCCTGGAATCCCGCGGTCGTCCACCTGCTGCGCGTCGAAGAGGCGCGTGTAAGGTCGCGGGCGTCCCCGGTATCGGTCCGCTTCGGCGGTCAGGCGGGCGCCGGCATCGGGGCCGATCGCGACGCGCACGTATCCGGCCACGCGTGGCGCTGGTCGCTCCGCGGTGCGCGCTCCATCGTCGACCAGCGTGCGTGCCCAGGAGATGCGTTCGGGAGACGCCCAGTTGAGGAGCACCAGGTCGGCGATCTCGCCACCGAGGCGGCACATCCGCGGGCCCAGCGCTGCGATCGCCAGGCGCACGTCGGGGAGCCGCTCGCGGAGGTCCATCACGGCGTCGCGGATCAGCGCCAGTGACGAACTCGAACCGGTCCCGAGGCCCAGCACGAGCCGCTCATGGGGAATGCCCAGCGACGCAACCTCGGAGGCGATCGAATCGGTCGTGCGCTCCGATAGCGGGATCACGCCGACGCACAGGTCGATCCGGCTCGTGACGCCAATCGCGGCCGCCAGCGTGGCAAGGCCGGAGCCGAGTCGCCCGTCGTTCGCCCACAGCTCGTCGTAGCCGAGCGCCTCGAGGCGCTGGCCCAGCCGGGCGGACTCGACCGCCAGAAGATCACGCTGCGCTGTGATGCCAAATCCCAGGTGCCGTCGCATGGCGGGGATGATGACAGCCGGTCGTACACTGATCGTCTTCACCGCGCACGGGCGCCACGGAGTGCTCCCGGCGGGCGGACGCAGCGGGAGAAATGAGATGCACGTGTTCATCGTCGATCTGCCGAATCGACCGGGCAGCCTGGCGGAGGTCGCCGAAGCGCTTGGCGAGGCCAGCATCAACATCACCGCCACCGCGGGCATCGCCGCCGGGCCGGTCGGCTCGCTCGCGTTCACCGTGGATGACGAGGACGCGGCCCGCGCCGCGCTGGACTCCCGCCCATGGAGTTACCGGGAGGCGCCGATGGTGGTCGCCGCGCTCGAACACCGCCCCGGCACGCTGGCCGATGCCGCCCGCAGGATCGCGGGTGCGGGCGTCAACCTGGAGAGCATGTTCGTCATCGGGATGGACGGCGAGAAGGTGCACATCGGGTTCGGGGTCAACGATCCGGCGGCCGCCCGCGCCGCGCTCGGAGACCTATCCGTCGGTTGACGGCGACGGCCCAAAGCCTCGGTCAGCCTGCGGGCGGCCCGAGCGCCTCGCGCGCGATGCGTGGCAGGTCGGTCACGAAGCCCCACAGGCCAACGGCAGCCAGGTGCCGCATGCGGTTCGGCTCGTTGACCACGTAGCAGCCGACCTGTCGTCCATAGGCCACCGCCTGCAAGAGGAGCGGCGCGGGGTCGAGTCCGAGGTCGCCCTCCCAGGGGTGAACCGCACCGTGTCCGTGCTCAACCGCGAAGGTGAGGGCGCGATCGAAGGACTCGCCCGGGACGAGCAGGTACCCGGTCATCAGTCCGGGGTCGAGCGCGTGAGCGCGGTTGAGCGCCTCCGGATCGAAGCTGATGACACTCGCAGCGCCGGCCGCGCGAACCCGCGAGCTGCGAAGCAACTCCACGGCCGCCTCGGTGGCCTCGCGCGCCTTCACTTCGACCACCAGACCGACGCCGGCGGGCAGCCACTCGAGGACCTCGGGGAGCGTCGGCACGCGCAATCCCTTGCCGCGGAACGGGAATGAGCCGTCCTCCGCGCTGAATTGGTAGCCGGCATCGGCTCCGCGGATCTCGTCCATGGTGAGCCGAGCCACTGCGTCGGTCGCATCAGTCGTCCGCTCGAGCGTCTCGTCGTGGATCACCGCGAGTCGCCCGTCCGCGGTGAGGTGCACGTCGATCTCGATGGCATCGGCGCCCGCTTCAACGCCGAGCCGGTATGCCTCCATGGTGTTCTCCGGGGCCTCGGTCAGTGCACCGCGGTGAGCGACGACGAGGGTCACGGCGCTTCGCCGGGCGGAACGATGGCCGGTTCCACGGGGGTGCCGAGCTCCTGCTCCTGCTCCGGGTGCGCGACGCCCTCGGGGACCTTCCGCACGATCAGGTAGCCGATCACCATCAGCACCAGCAGCGACAGGATCGCCACCTGGTAGGCGGTCTTGCCCAACGGCCCCAGGAGGAGCCCGACGATCGACCCGTAGGCGATCGGTCCGATGACCGCGCTGAACTTGCCGGCGAGGCCGTAGAGGCCGAGCATCTCGCCGACCTGGTCGGGACGGGCCAGGCGCAGCAGCAGCAGTCGATCGGTGACCGCGACACCGCCCAGGCCCGAGCCGAGGATCGCCCCGGCGATCAGGAAGGTGGTCGGGTTGAGCATCACCCCGACCAGCAGGAGCCCCGCGGTCCACGAGCCGAGGACGATGAGCAGGGTCCGCTTGGCGCCGATCCTATCGGTCAGCCAGCCCCAGCCGAAGGACGCCACGACCGCCACCACGGTCAGCAGCAGCAGGATATTGAGCGCTTCCGAGGAGGTGAAGCCGATCGCCTGCGTGGCGAAGGCGCTCATCACCACGATGACGGTGTTCACCGGGTCGGAGTAGAAGAAGCGCCCGACGATGAACCGCAGCAGGCCGGGTGTCTGTCGCGCGTGATCGATCGTCGTGCGGAGCTGTCTCCACGACCGGACCGCGTCGATCATGCGGAACTGCGTGCCGCGTGGCGAGCGCTCCTGCACGCGCAGGAAGATCGGGAAGGCGAAGACGGCGAAGAGCGACCCGACCAGCAGGAAGCTCGCCGCGGTCGAGTCGCCGTTGCTATCGGTCGTGAAGCGGAAGAGGAGTCCGGAGACGATGGTGCCCATGTAGCCGAGCGCCACGCCCACCCCGGAGAGGCGGCCGCGGGTCTCGGGTCGTGCCACGTCGGGCAGCAGCGCGTCGTAGTAGATCAGGGCCGCCTGGTAGGCGAAGTTCGCGGCGGCAAAGAAGAGCAGACCGAGGCCGATGTCCACGAAGCCGATGAACAGGGTTGGCCCGATGGCCAGCGCGGTGAAGATCGCCAGGAACGGCTTGCGGCGCCCGAGCCGATCGCTCATGGCGCCGAGCACCGGGGAGACGGCCGCGTTCAGCAGCACGCTCACGCTGACGGCGAGGGTGAACCAGAACTGTCCCGCCGCCTCGCCGAGGTACTGGATCGCCCACAGGCTCATGGCGAAGCTGACGATGGCGAAGCTGAAGATGGTGTTCGCGAAGTCGTAGAGGGCCCACGACAGACCCTCGGTCGCGCTCCCGGAGCGGGTCAGCCCGCCCAGGCCTCGCCACCAGCCGCCGGGCGAGAATCGGCTCACGGAACCGTGGTGGCGCGGATCACGCGCGGATGATACCGATGCGCGACGGCCGCGGCGGCGTCAGCCCGCAGCGCCCGGCTCACCGATGCAGGGCCAGGCTCAGCAGCGAGGAGATGGCCTCGATCGCCGCCTCCTCGTTGAAGCGCGGCCCGCGCTGGAGGTGGTAGGCGATCGCCCCGTGCAGCAGCATGGCGGCGGCCAGGCTGAGTACCTCGGGATCCACGTCCGGCGGCGCCTCGCCGCGGGCGATCGCGTCCCTGATGAACATCGCCGCGAACCCGCGCTGCTGCTCGAACAATCGGTCGAGCATGTCCCGCAGCCGCGGATTACGGTCCGCCTCGGCCCACGCGTGGATCACGATCGCGCCCCACCGCTCCTCGGAGAGGGAGACGATGAAGCGCTCGATGGCGGCCCGCAGGCGCTGCCGCGGGTCCGCGATGGCAGCCAGGGTCGCAGCCAGCTCATCGAGGTGCGCATCGGTGCTCGTCTGGCAGACCGAGAGGAAGAGCTCTTCCTTGCTCGGGAAGTAGCGGTAGATGAGTCCCACGCTGACGTCCGCTTCGGCCGCGATGGCCGGGATCGTCGTGCCCCGGAACCCGCGCGCCCGGAAGGCGCGGTCGGCCCCTGCCAGGATCCGCTGGCGGACCTCCGCCGCGTGCGCCGGACTGCTCTTTGGCACGCCCACCTCCGGTTACGAATGAATCACGGTTCATTGTGGACTTGACCGCGATCGTGCGCAAGTATACGCTCCACTTGACAATACTGAACGACCATTCATGGTGAGGTGCTGGTGAACGGGGAGCGGCGCGGACTGATCGCGGTCGGAATGGGGATCGTCGGGGCCGGGCTTGCCCTGGCCGCCTGGCTGGGGCTGCGCCGGCGCCGACCGCTCGCCGAGGAGCACTGGCCCGCCGCAGAGACCGTGGAGAATCTTCCGGGCGGCGCGCCCGCAACCGCGCCGGGCGGCTCCGGCCATGTCCGTGAGCCGCACCCGACCGGCGTCTTCGCCGCCGTGGGCCGCTTCGACTACCGCTTCCGGCGCCTGCTCCTGGTTCTCGGCCTGGCGGCGGTCATCGGCGTCAACCTGTGGGCCAGCGCGGCCGGTGGGGAGCTCATCCAGGGAGGCTGGGTGATTCCCGGCTCCGAGGAGCAGCGGGCAGCCGAGCTACTCGCAGACCGGTTCGGCGAGCAGGCCACCACCATGCTGGTCGTGTACCGCGATCCCGCTGGCGATGCTGCTTCACCCGCCTTCCAGGCGGTGGTGCGCGAGAGCCTCGTCGATGTCGCCGCCGATCAGCTGGTGGTTCGGATCCTGACCTACGGCGAGACCGGCGCGAAGGTGCTACTGAGCGACGATGGCGCGACGACCATGGCCGCGGTCTATCTCGACGTCGCGATCGAGGACTCGGTCATCGACGCCGGGCGACTCGCGGAGATGGTGGAGCGCCCTGGCGGCGTGGAGATGTGGGTGACGGGCATCCCGCAGCTCTATCACGAGTTCAACGACAAGATCGAAAAGGACCTGCTCCAGGCCGAGATGGTCAGCCTGCCGATCGCGCTGCTGATCCTGCTGACCGTCTTCGGGACGCTCGTGGCGGCGGCGCTGCCGCTGCTGATCGCCGCGCTCGCCATGCCGACCGCGTTTGCGGTCATCGGACTGCTCTCCGGCGTCATGGAGATGAGCATCTTCGTGAACAACCTGGCGACCATGATCGGGCTGGCGCTGGCCATCGACTACTCGCTCTTCATGGTCAGTCGCTTCCGGGAGGAGCTGCGCCACCACGACGTGGAGATTGCCCTGGAGCGGATGATGGGCAGCGTCGGCAAGGCGGTCGCCATCTCCGGCGTGGCGGTCGCCATCGGTCTGTCATCGCTGGCGGTCTTCGACGCCGCTGCCCTGCGCAGCATGGGGATCGGCGGCGTCGTCACGGTGCTGTCCACCCTGCTCTTTGCCCTGACCGTGCTGCCGGCCATGCTCTCCGTGCTCGGCACGCGGGTCAATCGTCTGCGGATTCCGCTGCCGCGTTTCCTTCGGCTGGTCGAGGACGATGTCGATGCCGCTGACCAGCGCCACGGCAAGGGCGTCTGGGCGTGGGTGGCGGCGAGGGTCATGCGGCGGCCGGTGGTGGTGGCGATCCCGGTCCTCGCGCTCCTGGTCCTGGCAGGCTCGCCGTTCCTGGGGATCCAGCTCTCGACCGGGCAGAACCTCGAGGATCTGCCGGCGACCCCTGCGCGGGCCGGCTTCGAGGTGATCGTTGACGAATTCCCCGGCGGCGAGAGCGATCCGATCACGGTTGCCGTCACCTGGCCCGACGCCGATCTCCACAGCGGCCTGCCAGTGGAATGGCAGGCGACACTGCAGACCTACATCGACGCGATCGGCGCGCTGACCGGCGTGAACGAGGTCGAGAGCGCCCTCGTGCCGCCGCCGGGCATGCCTGCCGACCAGTACGCCCTGCTGCTCAGCCTGCCGCGCGAGCAGTGGCCGCCGAGCGTGCCCGCCGCGGTCGGGGCGTACATGGACAAGTGGCTGGCCGCCGACACGACCAAGCTGCGGGTCTTCTCGAGCCACCTGCCCGACTCGGACGCTGGACGAGCACTGGTGGCCGACGTCCGCGCCATCCCTCCGCCCGCAGGCGCCGACGTGCTAACTGCCGGCCTGCCGTCGCGCTCGGCCGACTTCATGGACAGCTTCCGCAACTCGGTGCCGACGGCCGTCCTGATCGTGATGATCGTTACCGGCGGGGTCCTGTTCCTCACCTTCGGATCGGTCTTCCTGCCGGTCAAGGCGGTGCTGATGAGCCTGATCAGCGTGAGCGCCAGCTTTGGCGCGCTGGTCTGGATCTTCCAGCAGGGGCATCTCTCGGAGCAGCTCGGCTTTGAGGCGTCCGGCGCCATCGGCGCGTGGCTGCCGCTGATCATGTTCGCCATCCTGTTCGGTCTCTCGATGGACTACGAGGTGCTGCTCCTGTCGCGCATTCGGGAGCGGTACCTGGCGACCGGCGACAACACCCGCGCCGTCGCCGAGGGGATCGGCATCACCGGCGGGATCATCACCGGGGCAGCGCTGATCATGGTGGCCGTCTTCGCGGCGTTCGCGCTCTCGAGCATCATCTTCATCAAGGCGCTCGGGATCACCATGTCGATCGCCGTCCTGGTGGATGCCACCATCGTGCGCGGGCTGCTGGTGCCGGCCTTCATGCGCCTGATGGGCTGGGTTAACTGGTGGGCACCCGCCTGGCTGCAGCGCGCCGTCGCGAGGCTCGGCCTGTACGAGGTCGCGCCCTCCGCCTGACGCTGGCAGGTCTGGACGCCGAACAGGTACCCTCGTCGGCGTGACCGATGAACCGCGCACCCGCCTGGATCGCCTGACCGGCCGATGGCGCGCTCGGCACGAGGCGCGCGTGGCGGCCGATGGACGCGAGCCAGCCGACGCCGAGCGCGAGGCCCGCGCACACGCGCACTTTCCGTATCTGTCGGAGAGCCCGGCCGCGTATGCCGCGCGCCACGCCGAGGCGATGATCGGCTACACCTACGACGCCTACACGTACGCTGATCCGGAGCTGGACGCGTGGCTGGTCGAGCTGGGCCAGATTCTGCGGCAGCGAAGCGAACGCTCGCCAGGCGACGGCTCCTGATGGCGCCCGCCTGGGCAGCGGCGTTGCTCTCCGAGGTGTGCGCCGATGCCGGTGTCGCGGAGCCGTCGCTGCGCTGGCGTCGGGCTGCCCGCGTCGCGTCGTCGGGGGTCACCCGGTGGGGAGCGGGCACCGTGGCGGTGACGTCGGGGAGCGATCCGATCGACCAGCGGCTCACGCTGCTGCATGAGCTCGCGCACTGGGTGGCGCCCCAGGCGCGGCGCCGCCGAGGTCGCGTCGCCCACCATGACGCCGCGTTCTACGGTGTCGCCTTTGGCCTGTACGAGCGGCACGGGATCCCCGCCGCCGAAGCCCTGGCACGTGAGGGTGGCCGCTACCCCAGCTCGCTCCGATACGCGCGGACCCTGGGCGTGCCAGGTGCCGATACCGCGTGGCGCGAACGGCGCATCGCCCTACGTGAGCGCGCCCGGGCGCGCCGGCCGGTTCGTGTGCTGGTCCCGGAGCACACCGTCCGCCTCGTGCGCGACGGCCGCTGGACTCGTTGCGGCGTCTGTGGCGTCAGGATCGTCGGGCCGGTGCTCGCGAGGCTCCGGCGCCGTTCGGGGCGGCACCTGCTGCTCGGCACCGGTTAGCGCCGCGCCCGCGGAGCCGGACCCGCCGCCGAGGTTGGCCTCGTGCTCGGCATCTGAGCACACCGACAGGGATTCGACGATTCAGGCCCGATATCTCGGCACTTCTGCTCGGATGTGGAGTATTCGGCCTGGATTCCGGGTCATCTCGGTCCATACGCTCGGATGCCGAGCAGGCGGCGCTGCTGCCCGTGGAGCGGCGCCTCCCTCCGTTTTCCCTTCTACCAGCCAGGGCCACGCGGCGTTCAGCACCGGGCTACGCTTCACGGGCCGATGGAAACTCCACTGCCGCTCGCCGGGATCCGGGTGCTTGACTGCTCGCGCGTCTACGCAGGACCGATCGCGAGCATGCTGCTCGGCGACCTGGGAGCCGAGATCTGGAAGGTCGAGCCGCCCGCCGGCGACGAGACCCGCGGCTGGGGTCCACCGTACTGGGGCGACCCCGCCGATCGCCGAAGCGCCTACTTCGCATCGGTCAACCGCAACAAGCGCAGCATCGTGATCAACCTGAAGACCGATGCGGGCCGCGCCCTGCTCGACCGGCTCGCGGCGCAGTGCGACCTGTTGATGCACAACTACCAGCCATCGGTGGCGCAGCGCCTCGGCCTCGACGGCGATCGTCTGCGCGAGATGCACCCGCACCTCGTCGTCTCGACGGTGGCCGGCTTCCCGGGGGGTGGCGACGCGGCTGAGCGTCCCGCATACGACCTCGTGGCGCAGGCCGCCAGTGGACTGATGGCGGTCACCGGCGACCCTGAGGGCTGGCCGATGAAGGTGGGTGTCGCGCTGCTCGACCTGGCCGCCGGCCTCCAGGCTGCAATCGGCGCGCTGGCGGGGTTGCTCGGGCGTGAGCGCGAGGTCACCACGACCGGCACGCACGCATCGGTCAGCCTGATCGAGTCCGGTGTGGCGGCGCTCACCAACGTGCTCGGCCATCACCTCGCGACCGGCGAAGAGCCGCGCCGGTGGGGGATCGCGCACCCAGATATCGTCCCGTACCAGGTCTTCGCGGCGCGCGACGGGCATCTTGTGCTGGCGGTCGGCAACGACTCCCAGTTCGCGCGACTGCTCGCTGTACTCGACCTGCCCGCCGATCCGCGCTTCGCGACCAACCCTGAG
>JBBEBK010000105.1:0-19538 GCA_040882375.1 Chloroflexota bacterium | reverse complement strand
CGTTCGGCGCCTCTCCGCCGGTGAGCCGGATTGGCTGCGCGCACTGCGCGACGCCTGGTGGCGCCGCGTCGAGGAGCAGCCCTGGCCGCTGAGCACCGAGGAAGAGTGGCGCCGAACGTCGCTCAAAGACCTGCCGCGCGACGGAGACCTCCTCACCGATGCGCCGCGCGCGGACTACGAGATGGATCCGGCACTCGCCGCCCGCGGCGTGGTCTTCACCGACCTGGCGACGGCGGTGCGCGAGCACGCCGACCTGCTGCAGGCACATCTCGGCCGCCTCGACACGATCCCCGCGCAGACGCCCTTCTGGGCCCGCTCGCTGGCGGCCTGGAGCGGCGGCACCTTCCTCTACGTGCCCAAGGGGGTGGAGGTGGACGGACCGCTCATCGCCTCCACGTCGCTCCCAGGCGGGTCGTACACCTACCTGCCACACACACTCGTCGTGCTCGAGGAGGGAGCCTCGGTCACGCTGCTCGAGGAGCTCGCCTCGCCGGACGGCGCAGCGACCTGGTACGGCGGCACCGCCGATCTGCAGGTCGGCTACGGGGCGCGGCTGCGCTACGCCAACCTGCAGCGCCTCGGTGACGCTGTCTGGCGGATCGGGGCGCAGCGGGTCGAGGTCGGTCAGGACGCCGTCGTGACCACCCTCAACGCCGAGATCGGCTCGAAGGTGAGCAAGATGGGACTCGATCTGCGCATGAGCGGCAAGGGCGGCACCAGCAAGCTGCTCGGCCTGCTCGCCGCCGGTGACGACCAGCACATCGATATCAACAGCGTCCAGGATCTGCTCGCCAGCCACACGACCTCGGACCTGCTCTACCTGTCGGCCCTCTACGACCAGGCGCGGGCCGCCTTCTACGGCGTCACCCGGGTCCGTTCCGCGGCGAAGCAGACGAGCAGCTACCAGGAGTGCCGCAACCTGCTCCTGTCGCCCAAGGCCGGCGCGGAGCCGATCCCCGTCCTGGAGATCGAGACGAACGACATCCTGCGCTGCGGCCATGGCGCGACGGCCGGGGCCATCGATCCGGTGCAGCGCTTCTACGCCCAGAGCCGTGGCCTCTCGGCCGACGAGGCCGAGCGCATGATCGTGCGCGGCTTCTTCGAGCGGGTCGTCGCGCAAATCAACTCGGAGCCGATCAAGGCGCGAGTCCTCGACGCACTGGTGCCGCGCATCGGTGCCACCGACGAGATGGCCGCATGACCACCGGCTTCGCCGCCGGCCTGCGCGCGTCTGACGTCACGGCCGGGACCGTCGTGACGGTCATGGTCGAGGGGCGCTCGCTGTGTGTCGGGCAGACCCTCGACGGACGCTGGGGCGCGATCGACGATGTCTGCACCCACGACGAGGGCGACCTCGGCGGCGGCGAGCTGGACGGCACGGCCGTCGAGTGCCCGCGCCACGGCGGCCGCTTCGACCTGTTCACCGGGCGTGTGCTCGCTCTGCCGCCGGTCGTGCCGGTGCGCGCCTACGCGGTGCGCCTCGACGGCGATGAAGTGGTGGTGGAACTCCCATGAAGCTCTCCACGCGCGCCGAGTACGGGATCCGGGTGCTCGTCTCGCTTGCCCACGCCGAGGGCGACAAGCCGAGGCCGCTGTCGGCCATCGCGCGTTCGGAGAAGTTGCCGCATCCGTACATCGAGCAGCTGGTCGGCGACCTGCGTCGCGCGGGCATGGTGACCGCCACCCGCGGCAAGTCGGGCGGCTACCGGCTGGCGCGTCCCGCCGCCGAGATCACCATGGCCGAGGCGGTGCGCGTCCTTGACGGGCCGCTGCTCGAGATGCCCTGCGGAACGCCGCAAAACCTCGAGGCCTGTTCCCGCCCGCAGGATTGCAGCGTGCATGAAGTATTCGAGCGCCTCCAGGACTCCCTCGCGGGAACCCTCGGGCGACTCACCCTGGCCGACGTGGCGGCCGGCAGCGGCGGGCCGCCATATCCGCCCGCCGTGCGGCGCCGCAACCAGGCCGCCTCCCACGCCAACATCGCGCCGGCCACCTCGGCCGTGACGCCGAACTAGAAGGAGCCATAGACCACCGCATGACCGACCAGCTGGAGATCCGCGACCTCGAGGTGAGCATCGGGGAGAAGAAGATCCTCAAGGGCCTGACGCTGACCGTGAAGGTCGGCGAGGTGCATGCCCTGATGGGCCCCAACGGCTCGGGCAAGACGAGCCTCGCCTTCGCGCTGATGGGGCACCCCGACTACCGCGTCACCGCCGGCAGCATCACCTGGCGCGGAGAGAGCCTGGTCAAGGTCACGCCCGACAAGCGCGCCCAGGCGGGCCTCTTCCTCGCCTTCCAGTACCCGAGCGCCATCCCGGGCGTGACGGTGGCGAGCTTCCTGCGCAACATCTACAACGCGGTGCATCACCCGCGTCAGCCGCAGGCCGATGCATCGGACGGCGCCATGCCGAAGTACAGCGGCATCCCGCTGGCGAAGTTCCGCAAGCTGATGGAAGAGAAGATGGCGCTCCTCCACATGGACCCCGGATTCTCCGCGCGATACGTCAACGACGGCTTCTCTGGTGGTGAGAAGAAGCGCCTCGAGATGCTCCAGATGGCCATCGTCAACCCGGTCATGGCGATCCTGGACGAGACCGATTCGGGCCTCGACATCGACGCGCTGCGCACCGTGGCGGAGGGGATCAACGCCACCCTCTCGCCGGAGATGGGAGTGCTGATGATCACCCACTACCAGCGCATGCTGAACTACGTGAAGCCGGGCTTCGTGCACGTCATGCTCGACGGCAGGATCGTGATGTCGGGCGGCGAGGAGCTCTCTCACAAGCTCGAGGCCAACGGCTACGACTGGGTTCGCGAGCAGGTCGGTCTGCCCGACGGCGCCGATGACGCAACCGATGACGCAGTCGTCGAGCCGGTGGCAGAGCACGTCTAGACTGGCCCGATGACGACACAGACGGCGACAACTCCGCGGGTCCCCGGGGCATTCTCCGGTGCAGCCTTGCGTCCCGACTTCCCGGTCTTCGACACCCTCACCGGCACCGGCAAGCGGCTCGTCTACCTCGACGCGGCCGCCAGTGCCCCCAAGCCGCGACGCGTGATCGACACCATTGCCGACGCCTACGGGCATCACTACGCCAACGTGCACCGGGGCATCTACGAGCTCTCCGAGGACGCCACTGCACGCTTCGAGGCGGCGCGCGCCACAGTCGCGCGCTTTGTCGGCGCCACGTCACCGCGCGAGATCGTCTTCGTGCGCAACGCCACCGAGGCGATCAACCTGGTGGCGTACAGCTGGGGCCGCGCCAACCTTCGCGCCGGCGACCGGATGCTGACCACGCAGCTGGAGCATCACGCCAACATCGTTCCGTGGCAGCAGCTCTGTCGCGAGGTGGGAGCCACGCTCGACTACGTCTCGATCACCGACGACGGCCGCCTCGATCCCGACGACCTGCGCGCACACCTGGCCAACGGCCCGAAGCTGGTCGCGGTGGCCGGGGTGAGCAACGCGCTGGGGACCATCAATCCGCTCACCGAGATCGTGCGCCTCGCGCACGAGGCCGACGCCCTGGTCCTGGTGGATGCCGCGCAGTCTGCGCCGCACATGCCGACCGACGTCGCGGCCATCGACTGTGACTTCCTTGCGCTGTCGGGCCACAAGATGCTCGGGCCGTCGGGGATCGGCGTCCTGTGGGCCCGCCGCGAGCTGCTCGAGGCGATGCCGCCCTTCCTGACCGGCGGCAGCATGATCATCAAGGTCACGCTCGACGGGGCGGAATGGAACGAGGTTCCGTACAAGTTCGAGGCCGGGACCCCCGCCATCGTGGAGGCGATCGGCCTCGGCGAGGCGATCAGCTACCTGACCGACCTCGGCATGGACGCGGTGCGTGAGCACGAGCGCTACCTGTTCGAGCAGGCCTGGGCCGCCCTCCGGGAGATCCCCGGCGTTCGGCTGCTGGGGCCGGACGATCCGGCGATCCACGCGGGCGTGATCAGCTTCGTGCTCGACGGGATCCATCCCCACGACGTGGCCACCGTCTTTGATCACGAGGGTGTCGCCGTGCGAGCCGGCCACCACTGTGCGCAGCCGGTGATGCAGCGCTACGACATTCCCGCCACCACCCGGGCCAGCTTCTACGTCTACAACGACACCGATGACGTCGAGGCGCTCGCCTCGGCGATTCGCGCCTGCCAGCAGCTCTTCAGCTAGAACCAGTCAGGACCGATGGACAACCTGTACCGCGACTTCATCCTGGAGCACTACCGGAACCCCCACAACAAGGGATTCTTGGACCCGCACGACCTGCATTTCGACGATTCGAATCCGACCTGCGGCGACGAGATGAGCATGACCCTGCGCCTCGACGCTGGTGGCGAGACGATCACCGATGTCGGCTTCGATGGACGCGGCTGTGCCATCAGCCAGGCATCGGCCAGCATCCTGACCGACGGCCTGCGCGGCCAGAGCCTGGACCAGGTGCGCGCCATGAACCCGAAGGACCTGCTCGACGAGCTGGGCGTGCCCATCGGTCCCGCCCGACTGAAGTGCGCGCTGCTCTCCTACAAGGTGCTGCAGGGCGCCGTCCGTGGCGGTGAGTTCGACTGGCCGGCCGAGGCCGAGGCGATGACGGGATGAGCGCACCAGCCACCCAGCTACGCGAGGTGAGCGCCGAAGGGGCGCTCGATCTGGCTTCAAAGGGCTATCGCATCCTGGACGTTCGCGAGCCGGTCGAGTGGAACGCGGGCCACATCCCCGACGCCACGCTGCTGCCGCTGGCGGATCTGCCGTCGCGTGCCGCCGAAGTAGTGCCGGACAAGAACGCGCCGCTGTTGGTCCACTGCGCGGTCGGCGCGCGCTCGCTGCGGGCCGTGGCCTGGCTCCTCCAGAACGGCTACCGCGACGTGGTCAGCATGCGCGCCTCGCTGCGCGACTGGCGACAGCTGGGTGGAGCCTGGGAGGCACCGCAGGAGCTCCTGACGTCCGCCCAACAGCTGCGCTACAGCCGCCAGGTGCTGATCCCCGAGATCGGGCAGGCGGGACAGCGCAAGCTGCTCGACTCCCGTGTTCTGCTGATCGGCGCCGGTGGGCTCGGATCGCCGGTCGCCCTCTACCTGGCGGCGTCGGGGATCGGCACCCTGGGCCTGGTCGACGACGACGTGGTCGACGAGAGCAACCTCCAGCGCCAGGTGCTGCACACATCGGACCGGGTGGGGATGGCCAAGACCGAGAGCGCGCGCCTGACGCTGAATGCGCTCAACCCCGAAACGAGGGTGAAGGAGCACCGCGAGCGGCTGACCGCGGAGAACGTAGAGCGCCTGATCGCGGACTACGACGTCATCGTCGACGGGACCGACAACTTCGACACGCGCTACCTGCTCAACGACGCCGCCGTGCGACTGCGCAAGCCGGTCGTCCACGGCTCCATCTACCGCTGGGACGGCCAGGTGACCACCTTCGTGCCGTTCGCGGGGCCGTGCTACCGCTGCATGTACCCGACCCAGCCGCCCGATGAGCTGGCACCCGCCTGCGCGGTGGCGGGCGTGCTCGGCGTGCTTCCCGGGATCGTCGGCCTGATCCAGGCCAACGAGGTCTTCAAACTGGTGCTCGGCGTGGGGGAGACGCTCGCCGGCCGCCTGCTCATGTTCGATGCGATGTCGACCGAGTTCAGCGAGGTGAAGGTCTGGCGCGATCCCGCCTGCCCGGCCTGCGGTGAGGGAGCGCAGCGGTGAGCACGGTGCGCATCCCACCGGTCCTGCGCGAAACGGTCGGCGGCAGCCGCACCGTTGACGCGGCAGGCGCAACGGTGGCCGCGGTCCTCGACGACCTGTTCGCGCGCCATCCGGCCCTTCGAGACCGGGTGACCGATGACGGCCAGCTCTCCCGGTTCGTGAACGTCTACGTCAACGACCGCGATGTCCGCTACCGAGAGGGCCTCGAAACGCCGGTGGGGCCCGATGACACGCTGATCCTGCTGCCCGCCATGGCGGGAGGGTCGAGCTAGCCCGATGCCGGGCGACCTGCTGGATGCGATCGGCGGCACGCCGATGGTCGAGCTGCGGCGCCTCGCCCCGTCCTCGGCGGTCCGTCTCTACGCCAAGCTCGAGGGCGTCAACCCGACCGGCTCCGTGAAGGACCGCATCGCTCGGTCCATGATCACCGAAGCGCGCGCCAGTGGCGCCCTTCGCCCCGGTCAGACGATTCTTGAGCCGTCGAGCGGCAACACCGGTATCAGCCTGGCCCTGGTGGGGAGTCTGCTCGGCCATCCGGTGCGGATCGTCATGCCCGACAACACCACCGCCGAGCGAACCCAGCTGCTGAAGCTGTATCGCGCCGAGATCGTCTACTCCCCGGGTGCAGAAGGCTCGAACGGCGCCATCCGCCTCGCGCAGCAGATGGCCGATGCCGACCCGGCCCTGTACATGCCCTACCAGTACGGCAACCCGGCCAACCCGCGTGCACACGAGGAGACGACCGGCCCCGAGATCCTCGCCGCGGTCCCGGAGATCGACGTCTTCGTGGCCGGGCTCGGCACCGGTGGAACGCTGACCGGGGTGGGCCACTTCCTGAAGCGCGCTCGCCCGGGCGTGCGCATCGTCGCCGCGGAGCCACTCCCCGGCGAGCAGGTGCAGGGGCTGCGCTCGCTCGACGAGGGGTTCGTACCACCGGTGCTCGACCAGTCGGTGCTCGACGATCGGTACCTGGTCAGCAACCGCGACGCGCTCATCGGCCTCCGTCGCCTGATGCGCGACGAGGGGATCTTCGCCGGTCTCTCGTGCGGCGCCGCGGTCCACGTCGCGCTGCGGGTCGCCGCCGAGATGGAATCGGGCAACGTGGTCATGCTGCTGGCCGACGGTGGCTGGAAGTACCTCTCCACCGACCTGTGGACGCGCGAGATCGACGAGCTGGAGACCGAGCTGGAGAGCTCGCTGCTATGGTGAGGGGGCTCAGCCTGCCGGCCGCGGTGGCGGAGGCGGTGATGCGCCATGCGCGAGCGGAGCTTCCGAACGAGGCCTGCGGCCTCCTCTCCGGATCGCTCGCAGACGGCAGCGCGACCGCCTTCCACCCCGCGCGCAACGTCGAGGCGTCGCCGCTGCGCTACAACGTGCATCCCGAAGACCTGGTGCGCATCACGTTCGCCATCGAGGATGCTGGCGAGGAGTTGGTTGCCATCTTCCACTCGCACACACGATCCCCGGCAGTGCCATCGGCGACCGACCGCCGCGCGGCCATGTACGCCGACCCGTTCTACCTCGTCGCCAGCCTCGCCGATCCTGACGCCGCGACGGCGAGTGCTCTGCGCGCCTGGCGAATCGCTCGTGGAGAGACGATAGAGGTACCGCTCCGCCTCGAATAGCGGCAGAATCGCGTGGATGGATACCTGCGCTTCGTGCGGTGCAGCCCTTCCGCCGACGGCAGCGTTCTGCCCGTCCTGTGCTGCGCCCGTAAAGGTCGAGAGGGACCGGAGTGAGCGCAAGCTGGCGACGGTCGTCTTCGCCGACCTGGTCGGGTCCACAGCGCTTGCCGGCTCGCAGGATGCGGAGCGCATGCGACGCCTCCTCGAACGCTTCTACGATGCCATGTCAAGCGAGATCGACAACGCCGGCGGGACCGTCGAGAAATTCGTTGGCGACGCGGTGATGGCGGCCTTCGGCGCACCAGCCTCGCTCGAGGACCATGCGGAGCGGGCGCTGCATGCCGCCCTCGCCATGCAGCGGCGCATGAGCGAGTTGTTCGGCGAAACGCTTTCCTTGCGGATCGGGGTGAATACCGGCGAGGTGGTGGTCGGCAGGCCGCGGGAGCAAAGTTCGTTCGTGACCGGCGACGCGGTGAACGTAGCGGCGCGCCTGGAACAGGCCGCGCAGCCCGGGGAGATTCTCGTCGGCGAGCGGACGGTGGCATCGGTGCGCGGTGCGTTCGAGTTCGACGAGCCGCAGTCGGTGGTGGCCAAGGGCAAGCCCGAGGGCGTTGTCGGGAGGCGTCTGCTGCGGGCGCTGTCGCTCATGCGTCCGCGGGGGGTGCTTGGCCTGAACCGCACGTTCGTGGGGAGGGACAGCGAGATGTCGACCCTGGAGCTCGAGTTCGGTGCGTGCGAGGCCGAGAGGACGTCGCGCCTGGTCACCGTCCTGGGAGACGCCGGCGTGGGCAAGTCAAGGATGGTGCGCGAGTTCTGGGAACGCCTTGGCGCTCGCCAGCCGGAGCCGCTGCGTCGCACCGGGCGCTGCCTCGCCTACGGACAGGGGATCACGTATTGGCCGCTGGCCGAGGTGCTCAAGGAGCACCTCGGGATCATGGAAAACGATCCGGCATCGGCCCTGCTTGACCGGCTTGGGTCCCGACAGATTCTTGGCCTGACGCTTGGTCTCGACGTGGCCCATGGCCTCCATCCGCTCGCCGCCCGCGACCAGTTCCAGGACGCATGGGTCGGGTTCATTGAAGAGATCGCGTCGCAACGGACGGTCGTCATGCTCATCGAGGACGTCCATTGGGCAGAGGACCTGTTGTTGGATCTCCTGGAGCGCCTCGTCAGGGACGCGCAGGCGCCGCTCCTGCTGATCGTCACGGGACGCCCGGAGTTTCTTGAGCAGAGACCCCGCTGGGGCGCCAGTGCAGCGGGTGCCACCGTCACTATCGAGCCGCTGGCATCGGGTGACTCGCGGCGAATGCTAGCGGACCTGCTGGGCGGCACCCTGCCATCGGGTCTGGACGCGGTCATCGAGCGTGCTGAGGGCAACCCCTTCTTCGTCGAGGAGGTGCTGGGCACGCTCATCGACCGCAACCTGCTGGAGCGGACAAACGGCTCCTGGCGTTTGTCTGAGCTTCCACCCGACTTCCAGGTGCCCGACACCGTGCAGGCGGTTGTCGCGGCCCGCGTTGACCTCCTTGGGGAGGCAGAGAAGCAGGCGTTGCAGGCCGCCGCCGTGATCGGCCGCATCTTCTGGGCCGGGCCGGTCTACGAGTTGGTCGATGGCCAACCAGACCTGCGCGTGCTGGAGGAGCGCGATTTCGTTCGACGCCGGCTGGGCTCATCGATGGCCGGAGAGCGCGAGTACGCCATCAAGCACGCGCTCACGCGAGAGGTCGCCTACGACAGTCTGCCGCGCTCGCGCCGGGCAGCGATGCACGCGCGATTCGCTCAGTGGGTCGAGGGGAGGGCAGCATCACCTGATGAAGTGGCGCCAATCCTCGCGCACCACTACGCCGAGGCGGTTCGGCCCGAGGATCTGGACCTCGCGTGGTCCGGTCGCGAGCAGGAAGTGGGCGAGCTCAAGGCGAGGGCGGTCGCCTGGCTGGCCCGTGCCGCGGAGCTCGCCATCGGCCGGATGGAGGTCGATGACGCGGTGGCGCTCCTGAGGCGTGCCCTCGGGCTGGAGACAGATCCCGAACGGCGGGCGTTGCTGTGGAGACAGGTGGGGCGAGCGAGCATCCTGAAGTACGACGGCGAGGCCTTCTGGACGGCGATGCAGGAATCCCTGGCGCTCACCAGCGATCCGCTGGCGAGCGCGGACCTCTACGCCGAGCTGGCGTTCCAGACCGCCTCTCGCCGCGGGATGTGGATGCGTCGCCCCGAAAGCGAGCTCATCGAAGGCTGGGTGAACAGCGCCCTGGAGCTCGCGCTCCTGGACTCTCGGGAACGTGCGAAGGCACTCATCGGGAAGGCGCTCCTGGATCCGCCGGCGTCCCTCGCGTCCGCCGAGGAAGCGGCTGCGATCGCGAAGCGACTCGGCGACAATAGCCTCCAGTCACTCGCCTGGCAGGCGCTCGGCCACGCTGCCATTGCGCGCGGCGACTACGACGAGGGATACAGCTGGTCGGTGCGCAATGTCGCGCTGGTCGAGGAGATGGGTGACCCCGACCGGCTCGCGTACGTCTACGGCGATGCTGCCGGGACGTGGCCGTACGTGGGCAAATTCAAGGAGGCACACGGGGTCGCGGCGCAGGAGTCCGCGGTGGCGGCGAGGCTGTCCCCGCATCACCGACTCCACGCCGCCGCCTCCGCTGTCCTGCTTGATGCGATGGCGGGCGACTGGCGATCGGTCACCGCGTACAGCGGCCAAGCCGAGTCCGCGTTCGCCGACAACGTGGCGACTCCCTGCATCCTTGGCCCGGTGATGCTGCTCAACTGCGCGCTTGGCTGGGTGCAGGTCGGGAACGATCCGCAAGCACGGCGACTGGAGCAGATGGTCACAGACTTCGGCATGAAGGGATTCGGACGCACGCTGGCTCCGGCTGAGGTCGCGCTCGCCACTGCCCGTGGCGACGTAGCCACCTTGGAGCGAATGCTCGGCGACTTCCAGCCGACCGACCTCGATGAGGTCGAGGGTTTCACCGCCTGGCTCGATGCGCTCGTTGCCCTCGACCGCCGGGCGGAGATCGAGGAGGGGGCGCCGGCGCTCGCGATTCCGGGGAGCTACCTCGAGCCCTTCGCCCTTCGTGCCCTGGGCTATGCCCGTGGCGACGACGCGCTCATCGAGCGGGCGGCCACGCGGTTCGCTGAGATGGGGCTGGACTGGCATGCCGATAGGACGCGTCAGTTGCGGTCTCGCGGACGCGAGTAGGCTTGGGTGGTGAACCCCTTCCCGGCCTCGGTCCACCTGCTGCGCCTGGAGCGCGCCACTGCCGAGGCCGCGTCGCGCGGGATCGGCGCGCTGCTGATCACCCCATCGGCCGACTACGAGTACCTGCTCGGCTATCGCGCCCCGGCGCTCGAGCGGCTGACCTGCCTGATCCTGCCGGTCGACGGGGCCCCGGCGCTGGTCCTGCCCGGCCTCGAGGAACCGCTCGCGCGGCATGCCATGGGCCAGCTTGCCGACGGCCTCGAGATCATGCCGTGGGGCGAGACCGACGACCCGTTCCGGCTCGTCAGCGACCGCCTGGGCGGGACGCTGCGCGTTGGGCTGCAGGACCAGATGTGGTCGCGCTTCGTCCTCCAGCTGCAGGCCCTGCTCGACCCCGCCGAGCTGGTCGACGCCAGCCCGGCGATTGGAGCGGTACGGCGCATCAAGCAGCCCGAGGAGGTGGATCGGCTGCGGGCCGCCGCCGCCGCCGCTGACTCCGCGATGCGGGCGATCACCGGTGAGCGCCTATCGGGCCGGACAGAGGCCAAGGTGAGCCGGCGCATCAACGAGCTGCTGCTGGCCGCGGGGCATGACACGGCCGACTTCGCGATCGTCGGATCCGGGCCGAACTCGGCCAGCCCGCACCACGAGCCGGGGGCGCGGGTAATCGAGACCGGCGACGCCGTCGTGCTCGACATCGGCGGGACCCGGGCGGGATATTGCAGCGATACGACCCGCACCGCCTTCGTGGGCGACCCGCCGCCTGACTTCGCCGCTCTCTACGAGGTGCTCCGCCAGGCGCAGGCCGCGGCCTGCGCGGCCGTGGCTCCAGGCGTTGCCGCCGGCGAGATCGATCGCGCCGCCCGGCAGATCATCGACGAGGCCGGGTATGGGGAGCAGTTCTTCCATCGGACCGGGCACGGGATCGGCATGGAGACCCACGAGGAACCGTACCTGCTCACCGGCAACCCCGAGCCGCTCGTGCCCGGCAACGCCTTCAGCGTGGAGCCGGGGATCTACCTGGCCGGCCAGTGGGGCGCGCGGATCGAGGACATCGTGGTCTGCACCGATTCAGGCGGCGAGCGCCTGAACACGACGGGGACCGACCTCTACCGCGTCGAGTAGCGCGCGTGGATGCGCTACCCCCACCTCAAACAGGGAGGGATTCGTGTGACCGCCGAGCCTTCGCAGATCCATGTCCGACGGTCGTCCGCTTCTGGTGGTGTTTGGCTGGACCGCCCGGGCCACATGAGGCGCAGGCCGGCGGTCGTACGAATCGCCCAGGGTTTGACCGTCCAGCCGTAAGCGCAGTCTACGGCTCCCCGGCGCCCTCGCGGTACGAGCTGACCAGGGCGGTCAGCACCCCGTCGATGGCCGCGGTCGCCTCGCGATAGGCGGCGGAGAGATCCGACAGGTCCGCCGCGCGCCGCCGCAGGTGAGCGGCGATCGCCTCCAGTACCGGCGTGCGATAGAAGAGGAACGCCTCCACGGCTTCGGCGAGGGAGAGCCCCGCCTTGGATGCCTCGGCCCCGTACAGGGCGCCCATCCGCTCCGCCTCGCCGAGGAGCAGGGTGCGCTCGGAACGCTTTCCCGCGGCCGCGTACTCCAGGACGAGGTTGAAGGTGCGCTGTCCCCAGCGGCGGAACTCGCCGCGCTGCTCGGCAGAGAGGCGAGCCTGCCACGGCTGGGCCGCCCCTGCGCCGCGAGCCACCCGGCGGTGGATCTCCCCGGAGATCGTTCCGGCCGACCCGGTGAGCCGCTCCACGCCGTAGCGCTGGCGCCGCGGCGCGTTGATCATCGCCTCGAGGCTCGACCGCAGGAAGCGGCGATGGCCGCCGGGCGTCACGTAGCTCTCCACCCGACCCGAGTCGGCCCATCGGCGCAGCGTGTCAGGCCCGACGCCCAGCAGGCGGCTGGCCGCCCCGAGCGCCAGCCAGGGATCGTCGCCGGTCACGTGCCGCGCAGCTCCCCTGGCGTCACGCCGCCGAGCTCATCCCACAGGTGCACCAGCGCATCCATCCCGCCGCGGTAGTTGGCCAGCGGCATCCACTCGTTGGGCGAGTGGAAGTTGCCGTTCGGGCTGGCAAAGCCAACCATCACGCTCTTCAGGCCGAGCAGCGTGTCCATGGCCGCCACGACCGGGATCGAACCACCGGAACGGTGGAACAAGGGCGCCTTGCCGAACGCCTTCTCCAGGGCCCGGGCGGCGAGCTGACAGCCGGGGTGGTCGAGCGGCGTGACGAGCGGCTGGCCGCCCTGAACGGGCGTGACCGTCACCTTCACCGTCGGCGGGGCGATCGCCTCCAGGTGCTCGACCATCGCCCGCTCGATCTCGAGGTGGTCCTGGTCGGGCACGAGGCGCGTGCTGATCTTTGCCGCCGCCCAGGCCGGGATGATCGTCTTGCTCCCCTCGCCGGAATAGCCGCCCGACAGGCCGTTGATGTCGAAGGTCGGCCGGCCGGACATTCGCTCGAGCAGCGTGTAGCCGCGCTCGCCCTCCTTTGGGCCGCTGACCCCGATCCGCTGCGCCCAGTCGTCGGAGTCGAACGGCTGCGCCGCGTAGGCGGCGCGGTCGGCATCGGTCAGATCGCGGACCCTGTCGTAGAAGCCCGGTACCGTGCAACGACCATCGGCATCGACCAGCGAGGCGAGCATCTGGACCAGGACGGTGGCCGGGTTATCGACGCCGCCCCCGAATTGACCGGAGTGGAGGTCCTGCATCGGTCCGGAGACCCTCACATCCCAGTACGCGATCCCGCGCAGGCCGTAGGTGATCGCCGGCGTGCCGTCGTCATCGGCCATGTCGGAGTCGCTGACCAGGCAGATGTCGGCCTGCAGGAGCCCCGGGTGGGTGGCCACGAAGTGCTCCGAGGGTCGGCTGTCGTGCTCCTCGTCGCCCTCGAAGAAGAAGCGCAGGTTGACCGGGCAGCCACCAGCCCCGCGGATCCAGGCCTCGGCCGCCTTGATGTGCATGAACAGCTGGCCCTTGTCGTCGCCGGAGCCGCGCGCGTAGACGATGTCATTCTCGTAACGCGGCTCGAACGGCGGGCGGACCCACTCGTCCAGCGGGTCGGTCGGCTGGACGTCGTAGTGGCAGTAGATCAGGACGGTGGGTTTGTCCGGGCCGGCGTGCAGCCAGTCGGCGGTGACGATCGGGTGGCTGCTGGTGTCGGTCAGCGTGGCGTGATCGGCACCGATGCGGGTCAGCTCGTCGGCGACCCACCGGGCTGCTCGGCGGCATTCATCGCGCAGCTCGGGATCGGCGCTCACCGAGGGGATGCGGAGGAAGTCGTCGAGCCCTTTCAGGTGCTCGTCGGCATGGTCGCGCAGATAGGCAAGGGCGGCATCTGCACCGCTCGTGGGTGTTGTCATTGGCCGATGATACGGTTGTGAACGGGAACCGATCGCATCTCGCCGCGTCAGGGGATCGATGGCCATTCGACTGACCCGCCTGCTCGGCGTCGCCGCGCTCGTCCTGTTCGTCACTACGGCCGCCCCGATCGCCCGCGTCTACGCCTGCTCCTGCATGCAGCTTCAGCCCGGCGACGCGCTCGCCAACGCAGACGTGGCCTTCGGGGGAGTCGTGTCGCAGGTGACGGACTACACAACGGAGGGCCCGTTCTTTGGCAGCAACGACCCGGTCTCGTACACGTTTGCCGTCGAAGAGGTGCTCAAGGGCTCGGCCGGCAGCGAGCTGGTGGTGACCAGCACCCGCGACGGCGCGTCCTGCGGCATGACCTTTGGACTGGCCGAGCGCTGGCGGATCTACGCCCACGCCAAGGAATCGGGTGGCCTGGGCACCGGCATCTGCTCGGGCAACGAGCTGCTGGCCGAGGCCGTCCCGATCCCGGCACCGGAGCCGGCATCGCTCGGTGTGGTGCTTGCCGCCGGCACCGTGGTTGCGGCTTTCGCCGTGTTCACCTGGGCATTCGTCCGCGAGGCGCGCGCGGGACGGCCGGCTAGCTGATCAGTCGGGTCCGAAAGGCGAAGAAGAGCACCACCGCCACGGCCGGCAGAAAGGCTGCGACGCGCAGGAAGCGCGGCCAGCCCGGACCGCCCAGGAATGCGTAGGCGGGGATCGTCACCGGGAAGAGGAAGATCCCGACCGACCAGGCCACGCGGGCTCGAAAGGTGATGTCGGGCCGGTCCTGCACATCGAGCCAGTACGCCGCGATGGTGATGAAGCCACCCACCGTGCAGATCGCAAAGAGGGCCCAGATGAGGGGAAGCACACCCCGATCCTAGCGCTACTCCCCCCGCTCGGCGCGCCGCCGCGCAAGATCGGCCGGGCCGGTCAGCAGGTCGCCCAGGAAGCGCAGCGGGCGACGACGCCGGAGGCTCGGCTCGCGCCGGGGGAGCAACTCCCCGAGCGCGCCGCGGACCCGCTGCTCGAGCCCCTCACGTCCCCCGCGCCCGCGGATGCCTTCCGTCGGGATCGGGTCGCCGAAGCGGATCATCACGCGGCTGCGAAATGCCATGTAGGTGCTGCCCACCACGGCACAGGGCACGATCGGCACCCCGGCGCTCGAGGCGAAGGCGACCGCCCCCTCCTCGAAGGGCAGCAGTTCGGACTCGCGGAAGCCGGCCGTCCCCTCGGCGAAGATGCCGAGCACGCCGCCGGATGCGAACACCCGGCGCACAGCTCGGACCGCCGAGGTGAGATTGGTCTTCTCCGGGTTATAGGGGATCACGCCACCGAAGAAGGCCATCGCCCGGTTCTTGAAGCCACGGCTGAAATCGGTCTCCTTGGGCCCAAACCAGCTGATCCGTGGCGACTCGGGCACGACGGCAATCAGCAGCAAGGGATCCCAGCCGTTGTGGTGATTCAGCACCAGGCAGAAGGGCGCCGATGGCCAGCGCTCCAGCCCCTCAGCCCTGACGTCAAAGAGAAGGCGGAGTACCGCGCGATCCAGCCAGCGCATGAACCGATAGCGTCCGGTGACCTCGACACTCAGCTCGCGCGGACCGGTGCGTCGAGCCTGCTCGTCGGCCTCGCTCATGTCGGGGCGGCGGCCGGCGCCGCCTCGACCCGGGTCGGATCGACCTTCGTCAGAGCGGCTGCAGCCCCGAGGACGAAGAGGGCTCCTACGGCCATGGCGGCACGTGGACCGATCGGGTCGCTCGCCACCGCCGCGACCAGGTCCTGGATCGGCCCGGCAAGGATGAGGAGGACCGGGCCGGCCATGGCCGTGCCGGCGTTGAGGATCCCCATGTAGCGCCCGGCGGTCTCCTTGGGGATGACGTCGGCCATGAGCGCCCAATCCGCAGACAGGAAGATCCCCACCCCGATGCCAAACGGCACCCAGGCAGCGATCGCCACGCCGGGCGACGGGGCAACCGTGACGCCGGCAAGCCCCGCGAAGGCGACCAGGGCGGCGGCCCAGATGACCGGCCGCCTCCCGTATCGGTCCGACAGGCGCCCCCCGGGGATGGCGGCAAGCGCGGTCGAGACCCCGACGATGACCGTGGCGATGAAGACGGTCGAGTTGGCCTCGTCGGGAGACAGGCCATGCGAACGGCGGAAGTAGCCGAGCGCGAAGATGGTGGCGTTGTACGCGCCCAGGAAGAAGAGGCGGACGACCAGGAGCCAGAGCACGTTGCGCTGCTTCAAGATGTCCCTCCCCCAGGCCGAGAGGGCCAGCGCTCGCCACGACTGCGTCCGTGCCGGCGCGCCCGTCCCCTCATGGACCGTCGTGACCAGAATCACCATCGTCACCACTTCGATCACGCCGAGCGCCAGGACCGAGAAGGGCTCGCTCATGAAGTTCGGCCCGGCGGTGGCGATGCCGACGCCGGCGATGGTGCCCAGGGTCAGCATCAGCCCCATCAGGCCGCTGGCGATCCCAACCTGTCGGGCCGGAACGAGGTCGGGGACATACCCCTGGAACGGCCCCTGTGCGAAGTTCGAGCTGACCTGCAGCAGGAAGTAGAAGGCGACCATGGCCATGAAGGAGTTCGAGAAGGCGAGGCCCGCCAGGAACACGACATCGAGCAGCGTGCCGATGACGATGTATGGCTTACGGCGTCCCCAGCGGCTGACCGTGTAGTCGCTGATGACCCCGACCGTCGGCTGGATGATGATCGGCGCGATGGCGCCGATCACGAAGATGACCGCCAGCATCGTCCCCGACGTGGCTCGGCTGATGTCGTCGAAGCGGCCGGGCAGCACGACCACGCCCAGGCCGCCCCAGATGGTCTGGATCCCGAACCAGTAGACCGACAGGGAGAGCAGCTGCGCCAGCGGCAGGTCGCGGCGGGTGGGCTCGCCGGTCGGTGTGGCGTGGGTCATCGGGTCCGCCTCCATGCCTGCACGACGCGGACGATACTCGGCCCGCTCCCCGTGCGATAGCACCTTGCCTTACGAGACCTGCGGCCAGACTGCGGTAGTGTCGGGCAGGTCACAGCCGCCCCGGCCGAGCGGCGGGGTATCATCCGCCGGTGATTGACCCGATCGCCCTACGGCTGGGGCCCCTCGAGATCCACTGGTACGGAATCATCATCGCCAGCGCCATCCTGGGCGCCGCGGCGTTCGGCACGCGCGAGGTCCGTCGACGCGGCGAGGATATCGATGCCGGCTGGTCGATGCTCCTGTGGGTGATCCTGTTCGGTGTGCTGGGAGCGCGCGTCTACCACGTCATCCACGAGTGGGGGACCATCTACTCGGCCCACCCCGAGTTGATCCTGCAGGTCTGGAAGGGCGGCCTCGGCATCCCGGGCGCGATCGCCGGCGGCGCCGCGACGCTGTGGGTCTACACGCGCCGGACGGGCATGGCTACCGGCAGCTGGCTCGACATCTTCGCCATCTCCATTCCGCTCGGCCAGGCGATCGGCCGCCTCGGCAACTTCGTCAACCAGGAGCTCTACGGCCCGCCCACCGACCTGCCGTGGGGGATCCCGATCGACGCCGCCCACCGCATCGGTTATTGGACGAACCTGTCCACCTTCCCGGTCGACACGACCCGGTTCCATCCGCTCTTCGCCTATGAGGCGCTCCTCTCGCTCCTGACCCTCGGGGTGCTGTTCTGGGCGAGCCGTCGCTTCGCGGCGTGGCTGTACGACGGTGACCTGCTGCTCATCTACCTGATGGGCTACGGCGCGTCGCGGGCATACCTGGAGACCTTCCGCGTCGAGAACTGGACGATCGGCGGCCTGCCAACGGCCATCTGGCTGGGACTCGCCGCGGTGGTGTTGGCTGGCGGCTTCCTCGTCCTTCGGCACGCGCGCGGCTGGGGGACGCCCGGGGCGTGGATGGAGCGCCTCCAGGCCCGGAACGATGCCGCCGCGGCGGCGACGGATGAACCCGCAGCGGATCCCGCGGAGGCCGGCGCTGGCTGATCGGCCGGGCATCGCGCCCGACGTGACCGCGGCCATCGGCGGCACGCCGCTGGTGGCGCTCGACCGGCTGGCCGCGGGGGTGACGCCCCGGGTCGTCGCCAAGCTGGAGCACATGAACCCCGGCGGCTCGGTCAAGGACCGGATCGCCATGCCGATGATCGAGGCCGCTGAACGCGCGGGGCTGCTCAAGCCTGGCGGGGTGATCGTGGAGCCGACCAGCGGCAACACCGGCGTGGGGCTGGCCATGGCGGCCGCGGTGAAGGGATATCGGTGCATCTTCGTGATGGCCGACAAGCAGTCCGAGGAGAAGCGTGCGCTCCTGCGGGCGTACGGCGCGGAGGTGGTGGTCTGCCCCACCGATGTAGATCCGGCGGATGAGCGTTCCTACTACCGGGTCTCCGACCGCCTGACCCGGGAGACGCCCGGCGCCTGGAAGCCGGACCAGTACACCAACCTCGCCAACCCGGAAGCCCACTACCTGACCACCGGCCCGGAGATCTGGGAAGCGACTGCAGGGAAGATCACGCATTTCGTGGCGGGGATCGGGACGGGCGGCACCATCAGTGGCATCGGCCGCTACCTGAGGGAGCAGAAGCCAGACCTGGTGGTGGTCGGCGCCGACACCGAGGGGAGCGTCTTCTCCGGCGACACCCCGCGCGCCTACCTGACCGAGGGGGTCGGCGAGGACTTCTGGCCGGTCACCTACGACACCGATGTCTGCGACCTGATCGTGCGGGTCTCCGACCGCGACTCGATGCTCACCGCGCGGCAGGCGACCGCCGCCGAGGGGATCCTGATGGGCGAGTCGTGTGGCACCGCGCTGTGGGCGGCGCTCCAGGTGGCGCGGGACCTGGACGACCCCGACGCGCTGTTTGTTGTCCTGCTTCCGGATTCGGGACGCAACTACATCGGCAAGCTCTACAACGACGCCTGGCTGCGCGAGGTGGGACTCCTCCGCGACGGCGAGCAGATCGCCGACTACGACTGGCGGGCCACGCAGCTCGGCGTGGTCGCGCGGAGGAGTCGCGGGGAGTAGGCAGCCCAGGCGTCCAGTTGTCACCTACTAACCCGTGGAGTGGTAGGCGGGGGTGGGCAGTCCCGGGCGGGCGAGAGCCGAGGGGTCCACGCTCAGCGTGGCGTCTCAGCGACTCCCGGGCGCGGTTGGCTCCCGCCTAGTACCACGAGCATGCGTGGGTGGTGCGTCCGAGGTCTCCGCGCTGATTAGCCGCCATCCGGCCGACGCAGTACCCTTGACGCTCATGCATCACGGAGTCGCTTTTCCATGACCACCCTCGCGCAGCCGCCGGCTGCTACGCCCACCGGAACCGACCGCGTTCACCACTGGATCAACGGGCGCCACGTCGCCGGAACGTCCGGACGCAGCGGGCCGGTCTACAACCCCGCCACGGGCGAGGTCGCCCGGGAGGTCGACTTCGCCTCGGTCGAAGAGGTCGACGCCGCTGTCGCTGCGGCCAAGGCTGCCTTCCCGGCCTGGCGCGCGACGAGCATCAGCAAGCGGACCGAGATCCTGTTCCGCATCCGCAACCTGGTCGAGGAGCACAAGGCCGAGATCGCAGCGCACCTGACCGCGGAGCACGGCAAGGTGCCATCCGACGCGCAGGGGGAGGTCGCCCGCGGCCTCGAGAACCTGGAGTTCGCGACCGGCATCCCGCACCTGCTCAAGGGCG
>JBBEBK010000104.1:0-3010 GCA_040882375.1 Chloroflexota bacterium | reverse complement strand
GGGTTCACGTAGAGGAGACCAACCGATGGCCCTGTCACAGTCTGCCCTGTCCGAGCTGCTCGACGCCATCCGCGCCGGCGGCAGCGCCGACGTCATGCGCGACGCCATGACCCTTGTCCTCCAGCAGCTCATCGAGCTCGAGGCCGACCAGGCGATCGGCGCCGCTCGATACGAGCGGACCGACAGCCGGACGACCCACCGCAACGGCAGCCGCGGTCGGCTCCTCTCGACCAAGGCTGGCGACGTCGAGCTGCGCATCCCCAAGCTCCGACAGGGTTCGTTCTTCCCGGCCCTGCTCGAGCCGCGCCGCCGGATCGACCGGGCCCTCTGGGCGGTCGTCATGGAGGCCTACGTCCACGGCGTCAGCACGCGCAAGGTCGACGACCTCGTGGCCGCCCTGGGCATCGACACCGGGATCAGCAAGAGCGAGGTATCCCGGATCTGTGGCGAGCTCGACGCGGTCGTGGCCGAGTTCCGCGACCGGTCCCTCGGCCACACCAGCTTCCGGGTGGTGTCCAAGGCCATCGTCATCGCCACCGGGGTGACCCGGACCGGTGACCGGGAGGTCCTCGGGCTGGCCGTCGGGGACAGCGAGGACGGCGCCTTCTGGACGGCCTTCCTGCGATCGCTCCGGGCGCGCGGCCTGACCGGCGTGCGGCTGGTCATCAGCGACGCCCACGAGGGCTTGAAGGCCGCCATCGCGGCCGTCCTCCTGGGCTCGGCCTGGCAGCGCTCATCGGTGCACTTCCTGCGCAACGTCCTGGCGCGCATCCCCAAGGGCAGCGCGGAGATGGTCCTGGCCGCCATCCGGACGGTCTTCGCCCAGCCCGACGCGGCGGCCGTGGCCGAGCAGCTCGACGAGATCGTCACCCGCCTCCAGCCGCGCTTCCCGGTCGCCGCCGCGATGCTCGCTGATGCCAAGGCGGACGTGACCGCGTTCACGAGCTTCCCGGTCAGCCACTGGAAGAAGATCTGGTCGACCAACCCCTGGGAGCGGGTCAACAAGGAGCTTCAAGCGGCGGACCGACGTGGTCGGGATCTTCCCCAACGAGGCTGCGGTCACACGGCTCGCCGGGGCGGTCCTCCTCGAGATCCACGACGAGTGGGCGATCGCCGAACGGCGCTATCTGTTCGAGGGTTCGATGGCCAGGCTTGACCCGGGTCGCGATGATGGGTCGACCAAGGAGGTGGAGCGAGCGAAGACCGTCCTGCTGGCGTCCTGACCGACGCCTCCGACACCGTCGCTGAGCATCACGACGGATCGCTCATTTCCCACCACTCCAGGGGGCGCGGCCGAGTCGGTGGCCTGATCTCCAATATCTCGACTCCACGGAACTGGGGGCGGCCCAGCTCCATATCAGTCCGTGCCCGTCTTGGGTGCATATGCCGCAGCTCGCTTGATTGTGCGGAGCGGCCGCCCTCAACTGCCGACCCGGTGGTTGCAGGGCCTGAGGCGACTTCTAGCGGATTAGGCTGCCAACGATCGTTTTGTATTCGTCCGTGACGTAATCCCAGGAGAACGCGGCCTCCGCCAGTAGAGGCCGCGGTTTCGTAGCGCCCTGACCGCGATGGTCCGACCGCCGCTTCCGCACGGGCGGCGTGTCGTATGGTGTATCGGGCAACCGGGCTTCTTGGAGGGACCGCTTGATACGCCGACATGCGACCGCGCTGCGGATGGGTCTGGCCGCGGCCGACTCCGTCTCCGCCATCGGCCTGTTCATCGTCCTGTCCATCGTGCGCTTCGGCGATGGCTGGCAGATGGTCTGGCGGAATGCCGGCGTGGACCCGTATGCCATCGCGGCGGCCTTCGCGGCTGCCTGGGTCACCCTGTTGACAGGCCTGGGCCTCTACCGGCTCCGAGCGCGCTGGCAGCTGCGCACAGAGATCCTGGACGTCGCGCGCGCCGGGATCCTGCTCGGCCTCGTCACGTTCTCCGCCCTGTTCGTGCTCAAGCTCCCGGACGTCAGCCGCCTCTTCCTGCTGACCCTGTTCATCGCCCAGGTCGTCGTGACGGTCGTATCCCGGATCACCATCCGGTCCCTGCTGCGAACGCTCCGGGACCGCGGCCACAACCTGCGCTACATGCTCATCGTCGGCAGCGGGCCAGAGGCGCGGCGCTTCGCGGACCGGGTGGAGCGCCACCGCGAGCTCGGCCTTCGGGTGCTCGGGTTCCTGTCGGTCGCAGCTGGTCCATCCACGATCGGCCACCGGCCCGTCCTCGGGACCCTGGAGGAGATCGAATCGGTGATGCATGAGCACATCGTGGATGAGGTGGGGATCTGCCTCGGGCCGACCGACCTCGGGCTCATCGAACCGATCGCGCGCCTGTGCGAGGAGGAGGGCAAGGTCGTCCGGATCCCGCTGGACGACATACCGGTCAGCCTCCCCGGCGGCCGCATCGAGGAGTTCGACCGGGGCAAGGTCCTGTCGCTCGTGTATGGGCCGGACCGCATCGCCGGACTGGTCGTCAAGCGACTGCTGGACATCGTGCTGTCCAGTGCTGCGCTCGTCGCGCTGACCCCCCTGTTCGTGTTCGTGGCGGTCACGATCATCGCCAGTGACGGCCGGCCGGTGTTGTTCCGACAGATTCGGGTGGGCCTCAATGGCCGACCGTTCCCGGTCGTGAAATTCCGGACCATGACCCGCGACGCCGAGGAGCGGCTCGCAGAGCTGGAAGCGCTCAACGAGATCCGGGGCCCGGCGTTCAAGGTGACCCGCGATCCCCGTCTCACGCGCGTCGGCCGGATATTGCGCAAGACGAGCATGGACGAGCTGCCACAGTTATGGAACGTCCTGCGCGGTCAGATGAGCCTCGTCGGGCCACGGCCGCCGCTCCCCAGGGAGGTTTCGGCGTACGACCTGTGGCATCGTCGGCGCCTATCGATGAAGCCCGGGATCACCGGCCTCTGGCAGGTCGCCGCCCGCGGCGAGGACGACTTCGACAAGTGGGTGGAGCTGGATCTCGCCTACATCGACCGCTGGTCGGTCTGGCTGGACCTCAAGATCATGG
>JBBEBK010000103.1:0-3018 GCA_040882375.1 Chloroflexota bacterium | reverse complement strand
GACGCGACATCTCGCTCGGCCAGTCCCTCGCGCAGCGCGAAGCCGTAGAAGCTGCGCACCGCGGCCATCTTGCGGGCCTGGGTGCTGGTCCGGCGTCCGGCGCTCCTCAGGGCGTTGACGAAGTCGCGCACCGGCTCGGGGTCGCTGCGCCACGCGCGACCGCCGAACTCGGCGAACTGCGCCAGGTCGTGGCGGTATGCGGACACCGTGAGTGGTGACAGGCCCCGCTCTACGCGCAGCTCAGTCAGGAACGCCTCGATGGCGGAGAGCAGCTCGGGGTCGGGCTCACTCATCCCGCTGCGCTGCGCAGCAGGGCCGCCGCCGCGGCATGCGCCTCGCTGCCCGCGTCGCTACCGGCCAGCATGGCCGCCAGCTCGAGCGTCCGTTCCTCGGGGGAGAGGACCCGGGCGTCGGCGACGGTTCGCCCATCGATCTCGCGCTTCCCGACATGGACGTGCGCATCGGCGTACGCGGCGATCTGGGGGAGGTGGGTGACGCAGATCACCTGGTGGAAGGCAGACAGGGCGCGCAGGCGCTCACCGAGGGCCGTCGCGTTTCGGCCACCGACCCCGGCATCGATCTCGTCGAAGACGAGGACCGGCGTCTCGTCCGCCGCCGCGAGCACGACCTTGAGCGCCAGGGACAGGCGGCTCGCCTCTCCGCCCGACGCGATCCGGGACAACGGCCGCGGCGGTTCGCCCGGGTTCGGCGCAAAGGTGAACTCGACACGGTCGGCGCCGCTCGGTCCGATCTCCCCCGACTCGACCGCGATGCCAAAGGAATCGACCGGCAGGCCGAGCGGCGGCAGCTCGGCATTGACTCGTTCCGCCAGGCCAGACGCGGCACGACGGCGCTCGACCGACAGGGAGGCGGCGAGCTCTTCAAGCACCGCCCGGCGGCGCGCCTCCTCGGCGCCGAGTCGCGCGCGCAGGCCGTCCTGGTCCTCCAGCCGCGCCAGCTCGGCGGCGGTTGCCTCCCCGAACTCGATGATCTCGAGAATCGTGGCGCCGTACTTGCGCTTCAGGTCGTAGATCAGGGTCAGCCGCTCCTCGATGGCAGCCCGCGCCGCCGGGTCCAGGTCGACCGCCTCGCCCAGGGCGGCGCTGTCGCGGGCCAGCTCGGTGGCGTCGGCCTCCAGCCCGCGGGCGCGCTCCACGAGCTCATCGAAGCGGTCGTCGTGGTGCGCCGCGGCGGAGAGCGAGGAGCGCGTGGCGCGCAGGGCGTCCAGCCCCCCGCCGTCGTCGTGCAGCGACCGCGCCGCCTCGGCGGCCGACCGCGCGATCAGCTCCGCGTGGGTCGCGGCGCGCAGGCGCTGCTCCAGCTCCGCATCCTCGTCCGGCTGCGGATCGGCCGCCCGGATCTCGTCAACCTGGTGACGGAGCAGCTCGACGCGCCGCGCCAACTCGTGGACATCGATGATCATTTCGCTCGCCTCCGCGCTGGCGGCACGCCAGGCACGGTGGGCCTCGGCAACGGCCGCAGCGCCTTCGGCAGGGTCGGCCACTCGATCGAGCAGAGCGAGCTGCCGCTCAGGAGCCAGGAGGCGCTGCTGATCGTGCTGACCGTGGATCTCCGCCAGCCGCGACCCCAGCGCCGCCAGGCTGCCCACCGTCACGCTGCGGTCGTTCACGCGCGCCAGCGAGCGTCCATCGGCGCTCACCTCGCGGCGCACGATCGCGAGCCCATCACCGGCGGCCAGCAGATCAGCGAGTGGGTCGTCCGGCTCGAAACCCACCTCGTCGAAGATCGCCTCGACGCGAGCCGAATCGGTCCCGGAGCGCACCTGGTCAGTGGCTGCACGCGCACCGAGCACCAGCGACAGCGCGTCCACGACGAGCGACTTGCCCGCGCCGGTCTCGCCGGTGAGCACCGTGAAGCCGCGGGTCAGCGGCAGTCGAACGCGCTCGATAACCGCCAGGTTCTCGACCAGGAGTTCGACGAGTGGCATCGGTATCGGTTCGCGGGTCAGTACGGCAGCAGTGAGGCCTTGGTGCGCAGGAGGTCGTAGAACGGCGTGCTGCCGCCCGGCTCGACCATACGCAGCGGCACTGACAAAGCGCGCACCTCCACCGTTTCGCCCAGCGCCATCGGGATCTCCCACTGCCCGTCCAGGCTGATCTGTGCGCCCGCGCCGGCCTGGCGCAGGGTGAGTCGCACGACCCGGTCCTCACCGACCACCACGCTGTGCAGGGGCGAGAGGTACGCGGCGACCGGGGTGATGATCATGTTGCGCAGGCGCGGATCCAGGATGGCGCCCCCGGCACTGAAGCTGTAGGCGGTGGACCCGGTCGGCGTGGCCACCACCACCGCATCGGCCACGTAGGTCGCAAGGTGACTGTCGCCGACCTCCACCTCCACCTGGATGAGGCGCACCCGCTCACCGCGCGCCAGGGCCACGTCGTTCAGGCAGGCGTGCTCCTCCCGCTCCCCCGAAGCGCGGATCAGGGTGGCCGCGATGCGCAGGCGGTCCTCCACCGCGAAGTCGCCGGCCGCCACCTGGTCGAGGGCGCGCTCCAGGCCGTCGGCTTCGACCTTGGCCAGGAACCCGATCCGACCCATGTTGATGCCCAGCGTCGGCGCCGCCGAATCGCCGATCGCCCGCGCAGTCCGCAAGAAGGTGCCGTCGCCGCCGAGGACGCACACCAGGTCACTCTTCTCGCACCCACGAGCGATCCCCTCGCGGTCGTCGGCCGCAGCGTCCCAGGCCTCTGCCTGGTGTGCCTGGCACCAGGCGTGGCCGCGCCGCAGAACGTCGGGCACTGCGGGATTGGTGGGGTTGTAGGCAAAGCCGATGCGCATCAGTCGCCCGATCGCAGACGCTCCGCGATCTCCTCGATCCCGCGGCGCAGCGAGGCCAGCTCAGCCGCCAGCTCGTCGGGGGTGATGGCCGCGTAGGAGCGGTCGAGCCCCGCGGCAATGTAGGCCCGCATCAGGCTCGACGGGGAGACGCCCCGGGACTTCGCCACCTCCTCGACGCGCTCGAGAAGGGCGTCAGGCATGCGCATCGAGACGATCTGG
>JBBEBK010000102.1:0-3035 GCA_040882375.1 Chloroflexota bacterium | reverse complement strand
AGCTGATCGGGTGTGACGAGTAGGTGAGCCCGCCGAAGTAGACGCGCTCGTTGAAGTGCTCGGCGATCCTGGGGCTCATCGCCACTGCGCCGAGCGGCATGTACGAGCTGGTCAGCCCCTTGGCCATGGTCAGCAGGTCGGGGACCACGTTCCAGTGGTCGACGGCGAACCAGCGCCCGGTGCGGCCGAAGCCGGCCATCACCTCGTCGGCGATCATCACGATGCCGTACCTGGTGCACAGCTCGCGGATCCCCTGGAGGTACCCATCCGGCGGGATCAGGATTCCGTTGGTGCCGGTCACCGTCTCCATGATGAAGGCGGCGATGGTATGCGGCCCCTCGTACTGCATCACCTCTTCGATGTAGGCGAGGTGCTCCTCGACCGGCTCGGCCTCGCTGCGCGCCCAGCGCCACGGGTCGAGCACGCGGATGATCCCCGGGATGCCCGGCTCGTTGGCCCAGCGTCGCGGGTCGCCGGTGACGCTGATCGCCCCGGCGGTGGCGCCGTGGTACGAGCGGTGGTAGGCCATCACCTTCTGGCGTCCGGTGTACATGCGGGCCATGCGCAGCGCGTTCTCGTTGGCCTCGGCGCCGCCGAGCGTGAAGAAGAACCGATTCAGGTCGCCCGGCGTGATCTCGGCGAGGAGCTGGCCCAGCCGGCCGCGGACCTCCGTGGCGAACTGCGGGGCGGCGAACGCCAGCTTGTGGGCCTGCTCCGCGATGGCATCCGCCACGCGCTTGTCGCCATGGCCGATGTTGACGCTCATCAGCTGCGAGTTGAAGTCGATATAGCGCTTGCCGTCGGGGTCCCAGAAGTGGATCCCCTCGGCGCGGTCAATGACGATCGGGTTGATCTTGGCCTGGGCCGACCAGGAGAAGAAGGTGTACTCGCGGTTGAGGCGCAGGATCTCGTCGGTGGTGAGCCGATCGGTGGAGGTGACGGTCATCGGTACCTCGAAGGCGCACTGCTTATGGGGGACCGATTAGACCACAAGCGGTGGCGCCGATTTGAGGCTGCCGAGCCTGCCCCTTGGTCGCGCGCCCATGATCGTGCGCGCCCATGGTCCGGCGTGGCCTGCCCCGCGCGGGACCCGGCGGTGATACGAGCCGGCGCGACGCGGTGGTCACGGGGTGGCTCTAACGGCCAAGATCGGTGTCGGAATCCCCACAGGTTGGCTGAGTGAGCATGGGACGCACGCGGCAGCCAGGGATCGGCCTGAAGTAAGCCGTTGTGGTCATCCCATGACCCTGACGTGCGTGGGGAGGCGTCGTTCCCTGCCTACCCCGCTGCGGCGCGCAGGATGGCGTCGGCGGTGCGGTCGATATCGGCTTCGCTGGTCGACCAGTTGCTGATGCTGATTCGGATCGCGAATCCGCCGTGCCAGATCGTTCCGCCCATCCACGCCTCGCCGCCCGCCTGCACCCGGGTCATCACCTCGCGGGTGAACACGTCCGTGGTGCTTCCGGTCGGAGGTGTGAAGCGCACGAGTACCTGGTTGAGGACCACGTCGTTGATGACCTCCACACCGTCCGCTGCCCCCAGCCGATCCGCCATTCGGCGCGCGAGGTGGCAGCAGCGCTCGACCATGTCCCGTACGCCGTTGCGCCCCAGCGAGCGGAGGGCCGCGTACACGATGAAGCCGCGGGCCCGCCGTGACGAGTCGGGCACGAACTCCCACCCGTCCCGCTGTGCCGCGTCCTGCATCAGGTAGGCGGCGGACGTGGCCATGGCGACTCGATGCGCGGCAGGATCCCGTACCGCCACGAAGCCGCAGTCGTAGCCGACATTGAGCCACTTGTGTGCGTCGGTGGCCCATGAGTCGGCACGCCCGACGCCCGCAACGAGATGCCGCAGGCCTGGACTCACCGCCGCCCACAGCCCAAACGCGCCGTCGACATGCAGCCACGCATTCGGATGGCCTGCCAGCGCGTCCGCCACCGCATCGGCGGGGTCGAAGGCGCCGCTGTTCACGTTGCCGGCCTGGATGACCACGATAGTCGGTACGTCGGTGTCGAGCACCTCGGGGAGGGCGTCGGCGCGCATCCGTCCCTGGTCGTCGGCGGGCAGTCGGACCACGCGCTCGCGCCCGAGTCCGAGGTACTGGAGCGCGGTGAGCACAGTGGGCGGTGAGCACAGTGGAATGGGCCTCCTCGCCGATCACCACCCGGATCTCCGGCGCCCCGTACAGGCCGCGCGCCTCCACGTCCCAACCGGCCCGGGCCAGCACCGCGTGGCGCGCGGCGGCCAACCCGACCGCGTTGCCCAGCCCCGCGCCGGTGGGAAACCCGACGCTGGCATCGGTTGGGAGTCCCAAAAGGTCGAGTATCCACCCGCCGGCCACCAGCTCCGCGGCGGCTGCAGCCGGTGAGAGCGCATGGAGCGCGGCGTTCTGCGACCAGGCGCCGGTCAGCCAGTCGGCGCCCGCCGCGGCCGGAAGCGACCCGCCCACGACGAAGCCGAAGTACCGCGGTCCCGCCGACGCGACCAGCCCCGGATCGAAATCGCGCGCCATCTGCTCGACCACGGTCTCGGCATCTTCGCCGTCGTCGGGTAGGGGGCCGCCCAGCCAGGCTGCGAGGGTGGCCGCGTCGGTATGCGCGCCCACGTGTCGCTCCGGCAGCCCCTGCACGAATTCGATCCCGAGTTCCGCCGCCCGGCGCATGGCCCGTTCGCGCGCATCCATGGCCGGCTAGCCCGCGGGCGTCGCAGCGGCAGCGTGCAGCGGCTCTCCAACCAGCTCCGCCAGCCGCTCCGCCACGGTCCACCAGTCGAACGACTCGGTCACGTCCGATGCTCGCACGGTCAGCAGCCGCTCCCCGGGAATGTAGGTCGGGATGATCCGGTCCAGGATCGCCTCGATCTCGTCACGGAACGCATCGTTCGTGGAGCGCACGCCGTCGGCCAGCAGCGCCACGTCCGGCAGCAGCCGCACGAACAGGTCGTAGGTGGTCGCCCAGTGGCGAATGAGCGGCTGCACCGAGAACGGGTCGGCGCCATCGGTCACGCGCAGGAAGTACGCGAAGTTGTCGACCACG
>JBBEBK010000101.1:0-19980 GCA_040882375.1 Chloroflexota bacterium | reverse complement strand
TGGAGGAAATGCCGGCCGAGTTGGCGGGCGAGCTCGGACCGATGATCCAGCGCGTGGCGCGCGCGATCGGTCGCCTTGAGGCTGTGGGCCGCGTCCACGTCAACCGCTGGGGTGACGGCAGCGAGCACTTCCACCTGTGGTTCCTGGCGCGACCGAAGGGGATGTGGCAGATGCGCGGCGCCATGCTCGCGGTCTGGGACGACCTGCTTCCCCGCGTACCCGACGAGGAATGGCGGGAGGCTCGAGGTCGCGTGGCGGCGGCGATGGCCGAGGAGGGCGGGACCGCCCTGGTTGAGTAGAATCCGGCCATGCCCGATCCTCAATACGAGACGATCCGCTTCGAGCAGGCAGGCGGCGTCGCCACCATCACCCTCGACCGACAGGAGAGCCTGAACTCCCTGAACGCCACCATGCGCCGCGAGTTGCTTGCAGCCCTCAAGGCCGCGGCCCGCGACGACACCGTGCGGGCGGTGATCATCACCGGCGCCGGGCGCGGCTTCTGCAGCGGCGCCGACCTGCGCGCCGGCGTCGGCGAGCGCGACTTCCGCCGTGTCCTGACCGATGAGTACCACCCGCTGGTGTCGGCCATTCGCGACCTGCCGAAGCCGGTGATCGCGGCGGTCAACGGAGTTGCCGCAGGCGCGGGTGTGTCGCTGGCGCTGGCGTGCGACCTGGTCTACGCGGCCGAGGAGGCGCGCTTCATCCAGGCCTTCGTGCGCATCGGCCTGGTGCCGGACTCGGGTTCGACGAGGATCCTGGTCCGCGCCCTGGGCCGCCACCGCGCGGCGCAACTCATTTTCAGCGGCGAGCCGCTCCTCGCCACTGAGGCGCAGGCCGCCGGCCTGGTGAACGTGGTCGTACCTGCGGCGGCACTCGCCGCCGCAGCGCAGGAGGCGGCGACACGTCTGGCCGCGGCACCGACCACGGCGATCGGATACGCCAAGCGTGCCATCAACCACGCGGAGGATGCGCTCCTGTCGGAGAGCCTCGCCATGGAGGCTGCGCTGCAGGAGCTCGCCGGACGCACCGATGACCATGCCGAGGGGGTCGCCGCCTTCGGAGATAAGCGGGAGCCGCGCTTCATTGGTCGCTGACCCGCGGCTGTCGTCAGGAGAGGGAGCCACCCCGCTGACGATTGCGCGAGTGGGGGTGCTGGGTGCCGGGACGATGGGCGCCGGGATCGCCCAGGTGGCGGCCGAGGCAGGCCTGGCGGTACTCATCCACGATCCGGTCGCAGGAGCGGTCGAGCGCGCGCAGGAGCGGATCGCAGGGTTCATCGGTCGCCGCGTCGAGAAGGGCCAATTGACCCCCGCGGAGGGCGGGGCCGCGCTGGGTCGGCTGGCAACGGCGACCGAGTTGGAGAATCTCGCTTCTGCCGACCTGGTGATCGAGGCAGCCCCCGAGGATCTCGAACTGAAACGCGGGGCATTTCGCCGCCTCGACGCGGCCGCCGCCGACCGGTTCGTGATCCTGGCCAGCAATACCAGCAGCCTGTCGATCGCGAAGATCGCCCAAGCGACAAAGCGGCCGCGGCGGGTCGTCGGGATGCACTTCTTCAACCCCGTCCCGGTCATGGCGCTGGTCGAGGTGATCGCAGGTCCGCTCACCGACCCCGCCGTGTCGTCCGCCACCGCCGATCTCGCGCGACGCATGGGCAAGACGCCGGTGATGGCCGCCGATACGCCGGGGTTCATCGTCAACCGCGTGGCCCGCCCCTTCTACCTCGAGGCACTGCGCATCGTCGGCGAGGGGCTGGCCGGGGTCGACGAGGTGGACGCCGCCATGCGCGGGGTGGGGTTCCGGGTGGGGCCCTTCGAACTGATCGACGCCATCGGCGCCGACGTGAACCTGGCCGTCACCGAGAGCGTGGCTGCCGCATTCGCGGGCGAAGCGCGCTATAGGCCGCATCCGCTGCAGCGTGCCCTGGTCGAGGCCGGTCGCCTCGGACGAAAGACCGGCGCTGGGTTCTACGACTACGCGGCCGATGGCTCACCGGGTGCCCCGTGGGCAAGCCTGCGAACGCGGCGAGCAGTCCCCGGAGCGCGGGTCACCGCCGACCAGATCGCGACCCAAATCGTGGCCACCGTCGTCAACGAGGCTGCCTCAGCGGTGGAGGCAGGCGTTGCCACGCCGGACGCGATCGATACGGCCATGCGACTCGGCACGAATTACCCGCTCGGTCCGCTTGCGTGGGGTGAGCGGGTCGGGCTCGGCGCGGTGGTCGGTACGCTCGACGCACTGCACGCGGCAGCGCCGGACAGCGGCTATCGGGTCGTCCCGCTCCTGCGCCGCCTGGCGGAGCGTGGCGGGTCCTTCTTCGAGTCCCGGCCGTGAGTTCGCCGCTGCCGCATCGGTATCGGGCGGTCGTCTTCGACATGGACGGTCTGCTGCTCGATACGGAGATCCTCTGGCATCGCGCCGAGGTGGAGCTCTTCCGCCGACACGGCGGCGAGTTCAGCTGGGAGGACAAGATGGCGGTGATCGGGACCAGCTTCGCCTTCACCGCGCATTACTTCGCCGAGCGGCTGGGGCGGCCGCTCATCGAGGGGGAGGCGCTTGTTCACGAGATGATCGAGATCATGCACGCCGAACTCCAGGAGGACGTCGAGGGACGTCCCGGCGCCGTCGAGCTGGTGAGGCGCCTCACCGGCCGCACCCGGCTGGGGCTCGCCTCCAATTCGCCGAGGCTGCTGGTCGATACCGCGCTCCGCACCGCCGGCCTCACCGACGCCTTCGAGGTGATCGTGACCTCCGACGACGTCGAACATGCCAAGCCGGCGCCCGACCTGTACCTCCTCGCCTGCGAGCGGCTGGGGGTGGCTCCTTCTGACGCACTGGCGCTCGAGGATTCACCGTCCGGAGTCGCTGCCGCAAAGGCGGCCGGGCTGACGTGCATCGCCGTTCCGCAGTTTGCCGAGACCGATGTCTCCGAGGCCGACCGGGTGATCGATTCCCTCGAGGAGCTCCTGACCGAGGCCTAGGTGGGGCTGCCCCGCGCAGCAGTACACTCGCGGGCATGTGTCGCAGCATCAAGACGCTCCGGATCCTGGACGTTCCCGCCGCCGACGACGAGGTGCGAGCCGCCGCGCTCCAGTACGTGCGCAAGGTGAGCGGCTACCGCAAGCCGTCGCCCGCCAACGAGGGCGCGTTCAGCGCAGCCGTTGACGAGGTGGCTGCCGCCTCTCGCCGACTCCTCGACGCGGTCACCGCCACACACCCGGCCCGTCGCACGGTGTAGAAGACTCGCTCAGCCTGGGCTCCGCCTCAATCGAAGGGCGAGCAGGGTGAGCCCGACCGTGGCGAGCATCAGCAGCACCGCCATTGCGATCAGTTCCGGCAGCTGGCCGCCGAAGCGCAGGCGCCCGTAGAGCATCACCGGGAAGGTCGGCTCGCCGCCGACCAGGAAGACCGCCAACGCAACTTCGTCGAACGAGACCACGAAGCTGGTCAGCCACGAAGCGATCAGGGCCGTCCCCATCAGCGGCAGGACCACCTTGCGGAGGGCCATCGGGTAGCTGGCGCCGAGGTCCATGGCCGCGTCCTCGAGGGCCGGGTCGAGACCGGAGATCCGCGCGAGCACGATGAGGGTGGCGTAGGGGAGGGCAATCACGGTATGTCCCATGGCCACCGTAAGCAGGGACTTCGGGATCCCCAGGCTGACCAGCAGCAGGAAGATCGCGACCCCCATCACAGCGAACGGGACGATCAGCGGCAGGACTGCCAGTCCCAGGAGTGCCGCGCGCCCGCGGAAGCGGAACCGCATGGTCGCGATCGCCACCAGGGTCCCGAGCACGGTCGCGGCCGTGGCCGCCGCGGCGGCCACTACAAGGCTGTTGCGGGCAGCACCGAGCAGCGACGGATCGGCGAGGACACCGGCGTACTGGTCGAAGGTGAAGCCCTCGATCGGGAAGGAGAGCCGCGAGTTGGCACTTAACGAGAAGACGAAAAGAATGGTGATCGGCAGGTAGAGGAGCGCGAGAACGGCGACGTAGAACGTGCCGAGCGGCACGCGGGTCCGCCCCACGCCGATGGCGGAGCCGCCGCCGCGCAGCCGACCGGCAGGGCGCACGGTCACGGTGCTACTCGCCGAAGGTCAACCGCGCGCAGCGCGATCAGCACGCCCACCACGGTGAGGATCAGCATGACCATTGCGAGCGCGGCCCCCAGCGGCCAGTTGCCTGCCCGCCCGAAGAAGTCCTGGATCAGGTTGCCGTACATGATCCCGCCGGTGCCGCCGATCAGCGTCGGGGTCACGTACTCGCCGATGGTCGGGATGAAGACCATGAAGAAGGCGGCGAGCGTTCCGGGAAGGCTCAGCGGCAGAGTTACCCTGCGAAACCGGGTCCACGGGCCGGCACCGAGATCAGCGGCCGCCTCCAGCTGGCTGCGTTCGATTCGTTGGAGGCTGGCCAGGATCGGGAGGGCTGCGAAGGGGATCCAGACATAGACCAGGGTGATCACCACCGCGCCGCGGCTGTAGAGCAGCAGGTCGAGTGGTTCGCTGATCAGCCCGGCGGACGAGAGGAGCGAGTTCACCGCCCCGGCCGGCCCAAGGACCAGCTTCCAGGCCATGATCCGGAGCAGGTAGCTGGCGGCGAACGGGACAAGCAGCAGTGCCAGAAAGAGCGTTGCGCGCGTCCGCGCCCGGAAGGCGAGGAAGTATGCGAGCGGGTAGGCGAGTATGGTCGCTGCCACGGCGATGCCCAGCGCCATCACGGCCGACACGCCGAGGAGCCGCAGGAAGGCGGGTGTCCCAAGCACCTTGCCGTACTGCACCAGGGAGGGATTCCACGGGTCGGCGGCGTTCACCACGCCCGACTCGGGGCGCAGGCTGAAGGCGACGATCAGGATCAGCGGCGCGACGAAGAGAAGGGCGAGCCACACGAGGGGCGGGCCGACGAGGAGCGGAAGCGTTCCCCGGCGTCCGAGCACCTGGCGTGACTCGCCGTGATCAGCCCGCGATCGGCGCGCCGGCTACTCGGCCTGCACCCTCGCCCACATCTCGGTCCACGCGCTCCGCTGGTCAGCCGTCACCGGTGGCGTGAAGTTGGTGTTCTCCAGGATCGACGGGTCGTTGATGCCGAACGCCTCGATCAGGACTTCGTCCTCGATCGCGTTCATGACGTCCTGGTTGGCTGCGCCGTAGTAGAACAGGTTCACCACGTTGCTCATGGTCAGGTCGGCGAGCTTGGCATCAAGGAACTTAAGCGCCAACTCGTAGCTGTCGCTCTTGGAGCTGATCCCATAGAAGCCGATCCACGAGTTGCGACCCTCGGCCGGGTCGGCGTAGGCCACCGGGACACCCTCATAGAGGGCGGCGGCATAACAGCCCTGCCAGGCGTAGGCGACCCAGACGGTGCCATCTTGAACCGCGGGGCAGAGGTCCTCGTATTCGCCGGACCAGTAGAAGGCGTTGAGCGGCTTCTGTGCGATCCACTCCTGCTCGATCTGGGCGAGCTGGTCGGCGGTGATGGCCGTCTCGTCCCAGCCGTGGATGTAGGACGAGACGGTGACGGCGGCCGGGCCATCGTTCCACATCGAGATGTGATCGGCGTAATCGGCGTTCAGCAGCGCGTCCCAGCTGGTGACCTCGGGGACCTCATCGGTGTTGTAGAGGATCGAGCTGAAACCCCAGTCCCACGGCAGGAAATACTGCTTGCCGTTGACCCGGCCCTGCTCCTTGAAGGAGTCAGGCACCTTGTCCCAGTTGGTCAGCTTGGAGGTGTCGATCTCCTGGACGAGACCCCCATCGACGTAGAACTGCTGCCAGCCCGAATAGAAGTGGAACAGGTCGGCCTGGCTGCCCGCCTCCATCTTGGCGAGGATATCGGCGTCGGAGATGCCGAATTCGAAGGTGACCGGGGCGTCGGCGTTGGCGGTCTTGAAGTCGGTCCAGAAGTCCTCGGCCTCGTAGCCGCTCCACTCCAGGACCAGGAGGTTCTGCGGCTCAGCTCCCTTGCAGGCGGCGAGCATCAGGACGGTGGCTGCGGACAGCGCGAACAAGGTTCGAATGCGGTTGCGGGCGGGCACGTTCGGCTCCTCCATGTGGTCGCCGAGCTCGGCAGCGACCGAATGGAGGCGATGCTACGACCGGTCACCCGTGCGGTCAACGAGTTTCTTCCAAGACCGATGGCCGCGATCCGCGTCGCTAGTGGCCGAGGCGATACCCGAGCAGTTTCGGGAGCCTCGCCACAAGGCGCACCAGCAGGCCGGGCCGGCGGCCGGCGTCATGGGCGTCGTCTTCGCGGATCAGGGCCTCGCGCACCATCCGGGCGCCGATGAAGCGGAACGGCTCGGGCGGCAGGAAACGCTGCCGCCGACCGACCGGAGCGAGGCGTGCGACCGGGTCGTCGGGCTTGTCGACCAGGGCGGCCATGATCCGGCCGGCCAAACGGCTCGGCCCGGCCCCGTTGCCGGCGAAGCCGTACGCGTAATGAAGTCGCCCGCCATGACGTGAACCGATCTCCGGGAAGCGGTCCGCGGTGATGTCGATCGGCCCACCCCAGGCGTCCTCGAATCCCACGTCGGCCAGGCCAGGCAGAAGATGGCGGAAGTTGGCGATGACTCGGTCGATGGCGGCCTGCGAGTGGGTGAAGGTTCGGCCGATGCGCCCGCCCAGCCCGGCCGCGCCGACGCCGGCGCCGAAGGCGATGCGGCCGTCGTGCGTGGTGCGGAAATAGCTGATCGTGAACCGCGAGTCGGAGAGCAGCTCACCGTTGGTCCAGCCCAGCTCTGCGAGTCGATCGGGGATCGGCTCGGTCATCACCATGTAGCTGCCCCACGCCAGCGCGCGAGTTCGAAAACCCGGCCAGCCGGGGATCCAGGCGTTCACCGCCAGCACGACCTGGTCGGCCGTCAGGCGGCCGCCCGGCGTCTCCACCACCATGCCCGACCCCTCGCGCCTCACCCGCTCCGCCACCGTTCCCTCGTGGATCGTCACGCCGCGCTCCAGCAGGACGCGGCGCAGGCCGCGGGCCAGGCGCGCGGGCTGGATCGACGCAGCCGAGGGCATCATCAGACCCTCGCCGAACGCCGGCGAGGCGCACACGCGCTGAACCTCCTCGCGGTTCAGGCCAACCAATTGGCCCGGCACGCCGAGTTCGGCCAGGCGCACGAGTTCGTCGTCCCAGTCCCGGGGCCGCTTCGGGAAGGCGTTGACCCGCAGGTAGCCGCTCTTGACGAACCAGGCATCCACCCCGTGCTGATCACACCATGCGGCGGTCCCGTCGACCACCTCGTCGGCGGCACGCGCAGCCTCGAGCGCTCGCTCGGTGCCGTACTGCCGGGCGAGGTAGGGGAGTTGCTCCCACCAGCCATGGACGAAGCCGCCATTGCGCCCGCTCGGCCCTCCGCCGCAGATGTCCTGTTCGATCAGGGTGATTCGTGTTCCCGGCGCACGTTCGGCCAGGAACCAGGCGGTCCACATCCCGGTATAGCCGCCGCCGATGATCACCACGTCCGCCGTGGCGTCGGCCGACAGCGGAGGAGCGTCAGCCACCTTGCCCTCGGCCGCCAGAGCTTCGCGCAGCCACCAACTGCGCTGCGCCCCTGGTACCGGGGGTGGCAAGGTCGGGCGCGAGACATGGATGGTCCTCACCGACCGATGCTACCTCCGGGGCAGGAGCTCGTTGGCGCGGTGCTAGCATCGGTCACGTCATGCGCCAGACCGATCCGGCCCGTACTCCCGTCGTCGTCGATGGACTGCGCACGCCGTTCGGCCGCTACGGCGGAGCCCTGGCAGCGGTGCGGCCCGACGATCTGGCAGCGCATGTCATCCGCGCCCTGGTCGAACGGACCGGCGTGGACCCCGCTTCGATCGATGACGTGATTCTCGGCGCGGCCAACCAGGCGGGCGAGGACAACCGCAACGTCGGGCGCATGGCCTCGCTTCTGGCCGGCCTGCCGGTATCGGTCCCGGGCCAGACCGTGAACCGACTGTGCGGTTCCGGGATGCAGGCGGTAATCGCGGCCGCCCACGCCATCGTCGCCGGTGACGGGGAGCTGTTCGTTGCCGGTGGGACGGAGTCGATGACACGCGCGCCTTTCGTGATGGCCAAGCCGTCGGCCGCCTTCCCGCGCGGCGAGCAGCAGTTGGAGGACACCACGCTGGGCTGGCGCTTCACCAATCCGCGCCTCGCCGACGCCTACTACCCCTATTCGATGGGTGAAACGGCGGAGAACGTCGTGGAGCGGATCGGCGTGAGCCGCGAGGACCAGGATGCGTTTGCGCTCGAGTCCCAACGCCGATGGGCGGCAGCCGACGGCGCGGGGCGGTTCGCCGACGAGCTGGCACCGATCGATGTGCCGGGGGCCAAGGGAACCGCGACCCGGGTCGACCGCGACGAGCACCCGCGGCCCGACACCACCGCCGTGCAGTTGGCCGCCCTCAAGCCGGCATTTCGCCGTGATGCCACGGGCTCCGTCACCGCGGGAAACAGCAGCGGGATCAACGATGGGGCGGCGGCGCTGCTGGTGACCAGCGAGGCGCGTGCTCGCGCCCTCGGCCTGCGGCCGATGGCGCGGATGCTCTCCTCTGCCGTGGCAGGCGTGGACCCCGCAACGATGGGGCTCGGCCCGATTCCCGCATCCCGACTCGCCCTTGCGCGTGCCGGCCTGTCGGTCGGCGACATGGACCTGGTCGAGCTCAACGAGGCCTTCGCCGCGCAGGCGCTGCCGTGCATGCGCGAGCTGGGTCTCGATCCGGCAACGGTCAACGTGAACGGCGGCGCGATCGCCATCGGCCATCCGCTGGGAGCCTCCGGCGCCCGCCTGGTGGCGACGCTCCTCCACGAGATGCGGCGACGCGGCGCGCGGCACGGACTGGCGACCATGTGCATCGGCGTCGGGCAGGGGATCGCCTCGGTCTGGGAGTCGGTTGAGTGACGGGCGCACGGGTGCGGCGACCGGCGGATCTCGTGGCTGGGCCGCCGACGCCCGGTGTCGAGCGTTCGCGGACGAGGGCCGCTGGGTCGGCTTCACTCGAATCGAGCCCGGAGTCGTCAGCGGCTGGCACCACCACGGGGGGCACGACACGTACTTCTACGTGCTTTCGGGCGCGGCCCGGATCGAGCTGGCCGGTGGCCAGTCGGTCGAAGTTGGGGCGGGCGATTTCGCCCATCTCCCGGCCGGCGTGGTGCACCGGGAGGGGACGCCGGGACAGGTGCCGCTGGAGGCGGTGGTCGTCCGCCTCGGATTGGGGCCGCAGGTGTTTGCCGTGCCGGACCCTGAGGACGCCGCCTGAGCTAGGCCAGGCGCAGCTTCGGCAGAACGTTCTCGCCGAATGCGGCGATGAACTCGGACTGGTTGCGACCGACGTTGTGCAGGTGGATCTCGTTGAATCCCATATCGACGTATCCCTGGATGGCGGCTGCGTGCTCGTCAAGGTCGGCGGAGATGAGCATCCGATTCTGGTAGTGCTCCAGCCGCACGAGCTTGGCGATGTTCGCGAAGTCCTCCGGGTTGCGAATATCCTGCTTGGGGAAGGCCATCCCACCGTTGGGCCACTCGGTCAGGGCGTTGCGCTCCGCCTCTTCCTGCGAGGCGGCCCACGAGATGTGGACCTGCAACTGGGTCTTCATGGCCGATGCGTCCTTGCCGGCTTCACGGGCACCCTCGCGGAACTTGTCCCAGAGCATGGCGATCTTCTCATCGGCTGCGCCGACGGTGATGATGCCGTCCGCGTACTTCCCGGTGCGCTTGGCGTTCACCGGTCCGGCGGTGGCGACATAGATCGGAACCGGCTGTTCGGGCCGCGTATAGAGCCTGGCCGACTCCAGGGTGAAGTACTCGCCGTCGTGCTTGACGACCTTGCCGGAGAAGAGCTTGTTGATCACCTCGATCGCTTCGAAGAGCATGGCGCTCCGGACCCCGATCTCCGGCCACTCCCCCCCGATGACGTGCTCGTTGAGCGCTTCGCCCGCACCGAGCCCGAGCCAGAAACGCCCGGGGTACATGGCCCCCAGCGTGGCCGCGGCATGCGCGATCACCGCGGGGTGGTAGCGGAAGCCGGGGCAGGTGACCGCCACGCCGAAGGGCAGGCTCGTCCGCTGCCCGAGCGCCCCCATGAAGCTCCATGCAAACGCGCTCTGACCCTGCTGCGGGGTCCAAGGATGGAAGTGCTCGCTCACCTGGAAGCCGGCCGAGAACCCGGCCGCCTCTGACTGCTCGGCCCAGTCGAGCAGATCGGTGGGATGGAACTGTTCGAGCATGGCCGCGTAGCCGATCTTGGTCATGCCGCACAGGGTACGCGACGAGGCCGCCCCGCGGTGAGCGGGACGGCCTCGGGGGAATGGTGGAGAAGAGCTAGCCGCCGAATGGGCGCCCTTCGAATCCGCCGAAGCCGGGTCCGTGACGCTCGCCACCCGGTCCGCCCATCGGCGGCCACGTGCCGTCCTCGAGCGACTGCGCGAGCTTGTCGAGCATCGTGTCGGCGCGCTCCTGGGTGATCTTGTCGGCCGCGACGAGTGCGTCAAGGTCGGCCTTCACGGCGTCCAGGATCGCCTGGCTCACCGCCTCGTAGTCGACCCCCTGGGCGTCCGCGATCTCCTCGAGCGTGTCGCCGCCGCGCAGCGCCTCGATCACGTCGCCGGGCTCCAAGCCGAGCGCCTCCGCGGCTGCCGCGACCACGTCATGTCGGGCGTCCGCGCCGACCGCGTGCTTTCCAGCCCAATGGAATGCTCCGCCAAGGAGCCGGCAGCCGTCGCCTTCGGCGGCTTCGATGCGCGCGATGATCCGCTCGCCGATATCGGCGGGCAGATCCCCGGCTGCGACCGCGGCGTTCACCGTGGCGATCGATGCAGCCTTGGCGGCCGGCACCAGGTCGTCCACCGCAACGCCGAGCTCATCGGCAAAGGTCTCCTGCCAGAGCGCGCAGTAGCGCGCGCCATCGGTGTCTTCGGCATCCACGGCGAGTGCGCCCCCACCGGCAGGTGCGGATGCCGGCGCCGCCGAGACGGCGCTGATCATGGTTCCGCCAACGAGCGCCGCGGCGATCATGCCGCTGGCGATCCCGAACGTCTTGAGAGTCTTCATCGGTCCGTCCTTGTCATCTCGATCGTCGCTTGATGCGATCGCGTTGGGCTCACCATGAGGTCGCGCCGTGAAGAACGCGTCAAGATCGGTCGGGGCGGTCTTCACATCGTCTGAATGGCCCCCAGACTACGATGGGCACATGCCCGGTGCCCGGATCCTGATCGTCGAGGACGAACCGCAGCTGCGCTCGCTGCTGCGGCTCTACCTGGAGCGCGAGGGACACCAGGTGACCGATGTCGGTGACGGGCGGGCGGCGCTCGCCGCCTTCGACGCCGATGGTGCCGACCTGGTGATCCTCGACCTGATGCTGCCCGGCATGCAGGGCGAGGCGGTGCTCGAGGCGCTGCGGGAGGCGGGCGGCGTGCCGATCCTGATCACCTCGGCCAAGCGAACCGATGCCGAACGGATCGCCGGCCTGCGGCTCGGGGCCGATGACTACCTCGCCAAGCCGTTCAACCCGCACGAGCTGACCGCGCGGGTCGCCGCCATCCTGCGACGCACCCGCCCACCGACCGCCGCCGAGGAGGGGATCCTCTCGCTCGACGCCGGGCGGCTGGTGCTCGATCCGGCATCGAGGCGGTACACGCTCGCCAGCGGTGACGCCAAAGGCGAGTCGGCCCCGGTTGCCGGACGTCTCACCCCCGGGGAGGCGGCGCTGCTGGTCGCGCTGGCGCGACGCCCCGGCACGGTGCTGAGCCGCGAGCTCCTGCTCGAGGCGGTGGCGCGGCGACCCGACGAGGTGTACGAGCGGGTGGTGGACGTGCACGTCGCGAACCTGCGCCGCAAGCTCGGCGATGACGCCGGCGCGCCGTGGCTGATCGAAACGATCCCTGCCACCGGCTACCGGCTCGTGGCAAGCCGGGACGACTCATGAAGGGGCAGCCGCTGAGCCTGCGCCTGGCGCTCGTGCTGTCGCTCGCGGTCGTGATCGTCCTGTTGGTAACCGGGCTCGTTGTCAACCGCGTGGTGAGTCGCAGCGTCGAGGACGAGCTCAGCATCGTCGAGCGCCAGCGGCTGACCCTGGTTGCCACCGCCGTCGGCGAGGTCGACCTCTCCGCGCCGCGAGCCCAACGCAGCCTCCAGGCGATCCTGGGACGCATCGCCGCCCAGATCGGGGGCCGAGCCGAGCTGACCGCCGCCGACGGGACGCTCATCGCCGGCGCCGGAAGGGTGCCGCCCAACGTGGCCACCGAGCAGTTGGAGGAACCGGTGCCCGGTGGCGGAATGCTGGTGCTCCACGTCCCGCAACCGGAGCGCGCCTTCCTGCGAATCTTCAACGCGACCCTGATCATCGCCGGCGTCCTGTCCGTCATCGTCGTGATCGCGACCTCGTTCTTCCTCTCCGACCGACTGACACGACCGCTCCGGGGAGTGGCCGCGGCGGCACATCGGCTTGGCGGCGGCGACCTATCGGCGCGGGCAAGTGGCGGTCCGGACCGCGAATCGGCTGAGCTGGCCGATGCCTTCAACAGCATGGGCGAGCGCCTCGAGCGCTCCGAGATGCTCCGGCGACGAGCCGCCAGCGACATGGCTCACGACCTCGCCACGCCGGCCACGGTCCTCGAGACACAGCTCCAGGCGCTGGTGGACGGCGTGCTCCCCGCCGACCGGGAGCAGCTCGATCGGGCGCGCGCAGCCGCGGGGGCTCTCTCCGGCGTCATCGTGCAGCTGCGCGAGCTGGTCGACGCCGAATCGGCGACGCTCAGCCGTCGCCCTGATCGCTACGTCCTGCGCGAGCTGCTCAACGAGCTCGAGCGCAGCCTGGAGCCGCTCTTCCAGGAGACCGGCCTCTCCCTTTCGGTCGAAGCGCCGGCCGATGAGGTGGCCGTGGACGTCGACCGGGTCCAGTTCAGCCGCGCGCTGCGCAACGTGCTCGTCAACGCGGTCCAGCATTCGCCCGTCGGCGGCGTGGTGCGGGTGACGACCAGCGCGTCAGCACACGAGGTCACGATCCGGGTGATCGACGGCGGTGCGGGGATCTCCCAGGCCGACCTGCCGCACGTCTTCGAGCGCTTCTACCGCGCAGACGAAGTTCGCGGGGCGAGCCCGATAAGGTCGGGGAGCGGCATCGGTCTGACCATCGCACGCGAGCTTCTTGCGGCGAATGGCGGGCGGATCGCCGTCGAGCGGACCGGGTCCGATGGCACGACGTTTGCCATCACCCTGCCAAGGACACCCGCCTAGGGTCCGGCCAGCTCCCAGCTCCGCGGGCGATCCAGCGCGAGCCAGTCGTCGCGGATGATCGACATCAGGTGGACATCGTGGAACGCACCGCGGTGAAACCTGCTGTGGCGCAGCAGCGCATCGGTCTTGAAGCCGGCCTTCTCGTACGAGCGCTTGGCACGCGCGTTGTAGTCAAAGACGTGCAGGTAGATGCGTTCCAACCGCAGCTCGCCGATGCCGAAGTCGACCAGGCAGTTGAGGGCATCGGTCCCGACGCCCCGCCCGAGCTGGGACTTGTCGAAGATGACGATCGACAGCTCGGCGCTGCCGTTCTCGCGCTCGAGGCCGCGCAGCGTGACGTTGCCGATGGCGCGGTCCTCCCCGAGCAGGCAGATGCTGAACGAGAACATCGTCTTGCCCTGCTGGGAGGCCATCATCTGTGCATATTCCTGGGCGCCGTCCTCGCCGACCGGCATCTTCATCCCCAGGAAGTGGCCGATCTCCGCGTCGGCGACCCAGTTGGGGCCTACGGTGATGTCGGCCTTGACCGCGGCGCGCAGCCAGACGCGCTCACCGCGGAGCATGGGCAGCGGACGCGCGACGGCCTCTTGGGGCTCGGGCTGGGGCTCGGACATCGCCGGAATCATACCGATGGAGCCCGGTGTGTCACCGCCAGGTTCTGCGGCTACTCCTCGAAGGGAAGGCCGCGCTCGACCGCGGCCCAGCCGGCGGTCAGCAGCCGCATCGCGACGTCGATGTCGCGGGCCGGAGCGTGGTTCGGCGCAATCAGCGCGCCGGCGAGTCCGGGAAGGAGCGGCGAGAGGCCGAACGAGGCGACGATGAGGGCATCGCCCTCGTGCGGCCCCGCCTCGATCCGATAGAGGGTCTCCTGCTCGACCGTGTCGTAGTGCACCCAGTAGGGATCGGTAGCCGCCACACGGGTGAGCCGCGTGCCGGTCCGCAACTGTCGTGATGGGGGTGTGCCGAGCAGCGCCGGTGAGCCGGCGTACCACAGGCGTGCCCCGCGAAGGTCGCGCTGCAGGCTATCGGTCCACGACTCCCACCACGACGTGCGACGCAGGACGGTCTCGTCCAGCGCCAGGTCGGCGAGGACGACGAAGTCGTTCGGGTCGTGCAGCTCGTTCTCGCAGCGCGCGTCGCAGTGCGGCAGCAGCACGCGAGGGAGTTCGCCGATCGACAGCCGGGCGCTGAGCCAGGTGCTTGAGGCGGCATGGTCAACCCGGCGCGCGCCGGGGTTGATCAGCGCCACGACCTGCTCCCCCTGCCGCATCTGGTCGACGGCGACGGAGAAGGCGCGGTGCACATCCCATGCGCGCTCGGCGGGATACAACTCATGGGCAGCTCGAGTCATGGCCCCTATGGGACACACGGGTACCGGTACTCGGCAACTACTCTGGAGTGCACCGCACCGCACTCAACGCCCTCGCTGGTGCGCAGGATCAACGGCCATGGCCCATCGCAAGAGGGGTACAGAGGTCCCAACTGGCATCGTCGGCTCGTGTTGAGCCCTGCCCCAGAGGCGCCTTGCGCAGCCGATCTCCGGCTTGCGCGGCGCGAAACGCTCGCGCTACCGTGGCCGCCAGCATGGACGCACGCCTCGACCGGTATCGCCGATTCCCGGAGGGCTGGTGGGGCTACCACCGGGAACTGCCCGAGCCGATGAGCGCCGTCGAGATTACTGCGAGCGGAAGTCTGGACGCTCGGCTGATGGCGACCCTGTGGGCGGTGGTGCACCGACGGCGCAGCGTGATGCTGGCGTCGGAGGCGCCGATGGCCGGCAAGACCACCACGCTCTCGGCGCTCGTCGACTTCCTGCCCGGCGACGCGGTGGGCGTCTTTCTGCGGGGCTGGCACCCCGACGACGGGTGGACCACCGAGATCGGCCCGGAACGCGGCTACCTGCTGGTCAACGAGATGAGCGACCACCTGCCGATCTACGTCTGGGGCCGCAATGCCCGCCTTGCCCTCCAACTCGCTGCACGCGGCTACGGCCTCGGCGCGACGATGCATGCGGACTCGCTCGACGAGGCAACCGATCTCCTGCGCGGTGAGCTCGGCGCGACCGATGCGGAACTGGCCGCCCTCACCGTCTATCTCCAGTATTCGGCCTACCGCACGCCTGCTGGCACGTACCGCCGCGTCGAGGAGGCATGGCACCTGCGGGCCGATGCTGAAGGCAGGCTGGCGCCGGTCCGCCTGGCGGCCATCGAGGGCGAGCGATCGCCGAGCCTCACCGGGGCGCAGCGCGATCCGTTGCCGCCGCTGCTGGATAGCGACGGGGGGCGGTCGGGTCGGCCGCTCCTGCATGACGCCCCTGCGTACGCAGAGCTGGCGACCGCCCTCGGCACAACCGCCGATGCGTTCGAGCGCGAGATCTCGGAGCGCGCCACCTTCCTGGCGGCACTCGGTGAACGGGGCATCTCCGATCCTGCTTCGGTCGCGCTGGCCGTCGCCGAGTACCCGTCCCTCCCTGAAGGGGCGCCGGCTTGACCGACCGGTCAACCGCGGACGGGCCCTCCACGTCGAGCCGAAGTACCTGCCGAGTACATCCCGGTTCCCTACCTGAGACGAGGCTCGACACGTCGCTTGACGCTCAACATGCAGCGGCGCGGGCTTCGGGGTCGACTCGCGACCGCTCGAGCGCTCCGCCTGCGCGCCAGCCGGAGGGTCCCGTGAGCTCAGGCGGCCTACCTGCTCGCCTGCCGCAGGGCACGCGTGCCCGCGGACTGATCAGATCACCTGAACTCTGGGCCGCGTGCCGTTACCGTGCACGTACCGCCTGCTTACTCCCCCGGCATGCTGCCTTCCTTCGACGGCATCCGGGATAATCGGGGCATGCCGCGTCCGCTGAAGATCGGAGTCCAGCTCCCCGAGGTCGAGTACGTCGCTCGCTGGTCGGAGCTCGCCGAGATGACGCGACGCGCCGAGGAGATCGGCCTCGACTCGATCTGGCTCGGCGACCACTTGCTCTACCGCGACGACGGCCTGCCGCCCCGCGGGCCGTGGGAAGCGTGGTCCACGCTCGCGGCGCTGGCGGCGATCACCGAGCGGGTCGAGATCGGTCCGCTGGTGGCGTCCACCTCGTTCCACAACCCGGCAATGCTGGCCAAGAAGGCGGCCACCGTCGAGGAGATCAGCGGAGGCCGCCTCATCCTGGGACTCGGCGCCGGCTGGAACGAGGCAGAGTATCGAGCCTACGGCTTCCCTTTCGACAAGCGGGTGAGCCGCTTCGAAGAGGCGTTTACCGTCATCCGCACGCTGCTGCGCGATGGTCGCTGCGACTTCCACGGCACCTACTACGAGTTGCACGACTGCGAGCTCCTGCCCCGAGGCCCGCGCCCGGACGGGCCGCCGCTGATGGTCGGCTCGATCGGCCCGCGCATGCTCTCCATCACGCTGCCGCATGTGCAGTCGTGGAACGCCTGGTTCACCTGGTTCGGTAACTCTCCGGATGGGTACCGGCCGATGCGCGACGCGGTCGACGAGGCCTGCCGCAGCGCCGGGCGCGACCCGGAGACGCTGGAGCGCACATTGGCCCTGTGCGTCAGCTTCCCCGGTGCCCAGGGCCGGAAGCTCGGCGACCTCTCGGACCCCGATGTCACGCCCATTCCCGGCGACCCCGAACACCTGGTCCGGGCGCTGCGCGCCTTTGCCGCCGAGGGTGTGGCACACGTGCAGCTCGTGCTCGACCCGATCAACGCCGATACGATCGCGGCGCTGGCACCCACCCTGGCCCTGCTCGACGGCTGACCGTCTGGCCACCCTCCGGCGGGCTGCTATCCTCGCCACATGGACGCGGCGCAGCCCCCGATTCCGATCGGCTCGAGCGGACGGCTCGAAGCGCTGCCGCTGACCAACGCGGCCGGCAACCACGCCATCCTGGTGCGGCAGGCAGACGCGCCGCGCGCCCTGGTCACCGGCGAGGCCGGGGATGGGGATCGCGACCGCGTCGTGGTCGTGCCGCTCGACAGTGACGTGCAGCTCCATGTGGACGGCGACGCGCTGGCCATCTGGCTCGCCGAGGGTTCGGTGGCTGTGCCTCGCGGAGCGGTCCCAGGCTGGGCCAGCGCCGTCGGTCTCCTCCTGCTGCTGGGCCTGCTGGCGCTGACCGTCCTCGGCAGCGTCACCGCCTTCACCTGGCTGCTGGAGGCGTTGGGATGGCGGTAGACGACGATCGCGGGCCGATTCTGCCGCCGGCCTTCGGCCTGATCGGCATGCGCATCGGGCAGGAGTTCGGGCCGCCCGCCGACTTCGCGCACTCGATGGAGCGCGCTCTGGTGCGTGGCGGCAAGCGCGGGGCGACGATCGTTGCCGTGCTCGATCGGGGCGACCTGGCGATCCACATCCCCCACGAGGATGGACCGTCGTGGAACTGCGTCCCGCTCATCCACCTGCATCGCGGCGAGAACCCGACGGCCGCGGCGTGGGCCACGGCCAACGCCATCGTCGAGCGCCTCGAGCGCTATCGATGACCGATGAGCAGCGCGGGGCGCTGCGCGCGATGATGGGCCGCTTCGCCACCGGCGTCACGGTCGTGGCGGCGCGCCAGGGTCCGCTCCTTGCCGGCATGACCGCCAATGCGATCGCCTCGATCAGCATCGACCCGCCGCTGCTGATGGCCAGCATCAACCGCAGCAGCGAGACCCACGCCGCAATCGTGGGCAGCCACTCGTTCGCCGTCAGCGTCCTGAGCGCGGAGCAGCAGCCGATCGCCGAGTGCTTCGCGCTGCCGAACAGCGCGGACAAGCTGCAGCGCTTCTGCGACGCGCCCTGGCACGAGGCCGAGACCGGCTCACCGATCCTGGACGGCGCCCTCGCCTACTTTGACTGCCGGCTGACCGCCAGCCACCCGGGCGGGACGCACACCATCTTCATCGGCGAGATCGTGGCATCCGGCCACGAGGAGCGCGACGATCCGCTCATCTGGTTCGCCTCACGCTACCGCCGCCTGGCACCGGCATGACCGACGCGCTCCTGTCGCTCGTGCCCGCCTGGGACCGGCTGACCGTCCCGGAGGGCCACCGCCTCGTGGTGGAGCCGCTGCGTCGCGTGGCGATTCCCGAGCTGGTGGTCGTCGACGATGACCTGCCCCAACTCGACGGTGCGACGATCATCTGGGCCTGGCCCGATGGCGACGCCTGGCAGGTTCGCGCGGCCCGCATCGAGAGCGGCCGGGCGACGCCCTACCTGATCGGGGCGGAACGCCTGTGGGTCCAGCGTCCGGACCCCAACCTCGCGCGGCTGCTGGGCATCGATCCGGCCAATCCGCCGCCATCGGTCCGCTGGGGTGGCCACCCGCGCCACATGGAGCAGCCGCCGCGCCACATCGCCTGCATCTGCCGGCTGACCAGCAGCGAGCGGGTCTACCAGGCCATCCACGATGGCTGGCGCAGCGTCGACGAGGTGAAACGGGCCACCGAGGCGGGCTTCGGGCAGTGCCAGGGACGGCGTTGCGTGGCGCTCGTGGCGCGCCGGCTCGACCTGACCCCCGACGAACCTCGTGGCAACATCACGCCCCGCCCACCGCTCGTCCCAGTGCCCGCATCGGTGCTCGCGGCGTTCGCCGAGGGGTAGTCAGGCCCCGATCGCCTCCAGCGATTCGCCGATCACGGCGCGTGCGCGATCAACCTCCTCGTCGGTGGTGATCAGCGGCGGGATGACCCGCACCACCTGACCGAACGTGCCGCAGGAGAGCAGCAGCAGCTTTCGCTCGAACGCCTCGTGGAGGAGCGCCTTTGCCAGGTCGGGGCGCGCGGCGAGCGTCTCGGGATCCGCGAACTCGATCCCGATCATCAGCCCGCGCCCGCGGACCTCGGCGACGCTGGGGCGACCCTCCACGGCCGACCGGATTCCGGCCAGCAGCCGCTCGCCCTGATGGGCGGCATTGGCCAGCAGGTCCTCGGACTCGATGACGTCCAGGGTGGCCAGGGCTGCCGCGCAGGCGACGGCGTTGCCGCCGTACGTGCCGCCGTGGGCCCCGGGGCCGAGACGCTCGAGCAGGGAGCGTCTCGCCATGATCCCCGACAGCGGCATCCCCGACGCGATCCCCTTGGCCATCACCACGATATCGGGCCGAGCGTCGTACCAGTCGGTGGCCCACATCTTCCCCGTGCGCCCGACGCCGGACTGCACCTCGTCGGCGATCAGCAGGATGCCGTGGCGGTCGGCGAGCTCGCGCAGGGCGGGCAGGAAGCCGTCGGGCGGGACCACATACCCGCCCTCGCCGAGGATCGGCTCGACCAGGAAGGCGGCCACGTCATCGGGATAGATGAGGGTGGCGAAGATCTCCTCGATCCCCGCCAGGGAGAAGGCCAGGGAAGCTTCGTCGGTCTGCCCGGTCGGGTTGCGCAGGGCGTAGGGGAACGGTGCGAAATGGACGCCGCCGAGCAGCGGCTCGTAGTGGCCGCGGTACTTCACGCCGGAACTGGTGAGCGCCATGGCGCCGTGGGTACGGCCGTGGAAGCCGCCGCGGAAGGCGATGACGGCCGGGCGCCGGGTGGCGTACTTGGCCAGCTTCACCGCCGCCTCGACCGCCTCGGCCCCCGAGTTCGACAGGAAGAGGCCGGCCTCCTCGCCGTCGCGCAGGCCGGGGAAGGTGCGCGGCAGGCGCTCATGCAGCTCCAGACCGGGCTTGTGATAGAGGATGTTCTGCTGCGCGTGGATGATGAGCCCCGCCTGCTCGGCGATCGCCGCCACAACGCGCGGATGGGCATGCCCGGTGTTGGTCACGCCGATGCCGCAGGTGTAGTCGAGGTATCGGTCGCC
>JBBEBK010000100.1:0-20418 GCA_040882375.1 Chloroflexota bacterium | reverse complement strand
CCCCGAGCCCTTCCAGCCGCCGAACGACTGGATCCCCGGCCAGGCCCCGGTGGTCGCTCCCGAGCGACGATTAACGTAGACGACTCCCGCCTGGATGGTGTCGAGGAAGGTGCGGATCTGCTCGTCGTCGTGGCTGAAGATGCCCGCCGTCAGGCCGTACGCGGTGTCGTTGGCGAGACGCAGGGCCTCATCGAGCGAGTCCACCTCGCCGACCACGATGAAGGGCACGAAGAGCTCGTCCCGGAAGAGTCGGTGCGTCACCGGAAGGCCGGCCACCACCGTTGGGGTCGGGAAGAATCCGCGTACCGTCGCCTCGTCGGCGAGCACCTCGCCGCCGGCCTCGATCGTGCCGCCGTCGCGCTTCGCCTCGGCCACGGCATCGGTGAACTTGGCCAGCGACCGCGCATTGATGACCGGACCCATCCAGTTCCGACGATCCGTCGGGTCTCCGACGCGGATCTGTTTCGCCTTCTCGGCGAGCAGGTCGACGAAGGGCCGCGCCACCGAACGCTCGACGTAGACCCGGCTGTTGGCGCTGCACTTCTGCCCGTCATACCCGAACGCCGAGCGCATCACCCCTTCGGCCGCCTCCTCCAGGTTCGCCGATGCCATCACGATCGACGGGTTCTTACCCCCCATCTCGGTGATGATCGGGCGCGGGTACTCCTTGGTGAAGCCGGCCTGCAGGCGCATCCCGACCTCGTAGCTGCCGGTGAATACCAGCCCATCGATGCCGGGGTTCTCCTCGAGCTCGGTGCCGACGCTCTCGCCCGGACCGGTGACCAGGTTGCACACGCCGGCCGGCACGCCGGCCTCGCGAAGCACCTGGCAGAAGATGAAGCCCATCAGCGGAGCATCGGACGACGGCTTGATGACGACCGTGTTGCCGGCGATCAGCGCACCCGCCGCCGGCCCGCCGGCGAGCGCCATCGGGAAGTTGAACGGGCTGATCACGCCCCACACGCCGTGCGGCTTCAGGACGCTGCGGGTGTGCTCGGACGGCGAGAGCGATCCCATCGGCTTGACGAACCCGTCTGCCTTCTCCATCTCGTCGCTGTAGTAGCGCAGCAGGTCGGCCGTCTCCTCGACGTCGCCGAGCGCCTCGAGCCGGTTCTTGCCCACCTCGAACATCATCAGCGCGCCGTAGTCGAACTGGCGCTCGCTGATCAGGTCGGCGGCGCGGCGCATCAGTTCCAGGCGCTTCCGCCAGCCGAGGGCACGCCAGGCGGGAAACGCCTCCCGAGCCGCGCCGATCGCGTCACGCACGTCCTGCCGGGTGCCGACCGGGAATCGTGACACGACGATCGAGGCGTCGATCGGTGAGCGGTCCTCGAACTCGGTTGCGCCGAGGCGCTCCTCCGCGCCGATCAGCATCGGGTAGGAGCGTCCCAGCTCGCCACGGGCGCGCTCGACGGCGGCGTCGAAGGCCGTCTGGAGCTCCTCGTTATCTGCCGACAGGGTGGCGTAGGTGATCTTCATGCGGGGGGTGCTGGTGGCCATCGCGTCCCGGGCCTCCGTGTGCGAATTCGTGCTCGCGCGGGCGCGCGGGCGGGTCAATCTCGGTGGGGAATGCCGGGGTTATTATCGCACCGATCCGGGCTCCGGCATGCCGAAGGTCAGGCTCCGGGGGGAGAGGAGCCTGACCTTCGACGGCGTAATGATACGACAGGTAACCGGTGCCGCAGGCGATTTGCGCGTCAGCGCACGGGCGCTGACGCCAGGTGGTAGAGGCCGAGTTTGAGCTCCAGCGAAGGCGGGTGCGGCCCCATCAGGAAGGCGCGCGCCCGGTCTCCGTAGAGACGCGGCAGAATCTCGAGCGCGACGTCGGGGTCTGAGACATCGATCCGAGTGTGGACCACCTTGATCTTGAACCCGTGACGCAGCCACCAGCCGGTGCGGCGCTGGGTTGCCTCCCGTGCGTGGGCCACCACCTCGGGTTCCAGCAGGGCGGACATGGCGTCGCGTCCGTAGTAGCCGATCACGATCAGGCGCCCGTCAGGCCGCAGCACGCGGAGCGCCTCCGCGATTGCGGGCAGCGAGGTGTCGTCGGGTTCGATCAGTCCCGAAAGCACGACATCCACCGCCCCGTCGCGCAGCGGCAGGTGCTCCGGCGTGCCCTCCACGATGCGCAGGTTCGGCTGGTGCGACGCGCTGGCGCGCTGCCGCGCCGCTTCGAGCAGCGTCGGGTCGGACTCGATCCCGTACGTCCGGCCGGTGCGACGCGCGAGGAGCATCGGGTAGTGGCCGATCCCGGTGCCGACATCGGCAACCCGCTTGCCGGCGAGCGGCAGGATCCGTTCGAGCGCTGCCAGCACCTTGCGCTCGGGGTCGATCACTTCGCCGAGGCGTGCGTGCAGCTCCGGGTCCGGATCGGTCCAGGGGGGCAGGATGGCGCGCATCAGGGCACCGCCACGGAGATCTGGGCCGGCCCGCCGTCGGCGGTGAGCAGCGCCTCGCCCGCCAGGAATTGCAGGTCGAACTCGAGCGGACCGGGTGCCACGCGGGTCGCCAGCAGCGGGATGGTCAGCGTGCCGCCGACCAGCAGTGGTCCCCAGCCGATGGACGTGGTGCCGGCCGGCTCTCCCTGCTCACCGGGGCCCTCGACCCACTTGGTCCACTCCTGGTAGAGCGGCGGCCCGCCGTCGCGGATCCGCTGCTCTGACGGGGCAAACGGCGCCAGCATGATGGTGTTGCGCAGCTCGGTCGGATAACGCAGCACGAGCTCGGCGATCGCGGTCGTGCCGAGGTTTTCAACGGTCACCACGATGCTGCCCGATCCGTCTGCTTCCAGTTCGACCGAGACCGAGGGGCTGATCGCGCGCGGGTCCGACGACCCTGCCGGGGGCAGGGCGAGGTGCGGGATCGGGGTGGCGGTGGGCAGTGGCGTGGCGGTCGGGTCCGGCGTCGGGCTGGCCTGCGCGCTCGCGGTCGCCGAACGGCTGGGCGTCGGGGTCACGCCGGAGCACGCGCTCAGCAGGACGCCGATGACCAGCAGCCAGACCGCGACGGCAGAGCGCCGCGTGGCGCCTGCCGGGTCAGTCATCTGGTTCGCTCTCGAGCTCGGCGAGCCGGTTGCGGAAGGCGAACGTGGCCGCCTGCGACCGGCTTGCCAGCCCGAGCTTGCCAAGCAGGCTGCTGACGTAGTTGCGGACCGTCTTTTCGGCGAGACCCATGGCACCGGCGATCTCGCGGTTCGACTTGCCCTGGGCCACCTGCGCCAGCACGCGGCGCTCCTGCTCGGTGAGCTCGCCGAAGGACCCCTTCTCCTCCGTGTGCGACGCGTGGCGCAGGCGCTCAAGCACCGCGGCGGTGACGCCCGGGTCGAGCATCGACCCCCCGGCAGCCACGGTGCGGATGGCACTCACCAGCTCCTCCGAGCCGATGCGCTTGAGGACATATCCCGACGCACCAGCGGCGATGGCCGCGAAGAGCGTTTCCTCGTCCGAGTAGCTGGTGAGCATCACCACCGGGATGCCGGGCATCTCGGAGGTGATGGTGCGGCAGGCGTCGGTTCCGGAGCCGGGCGGCATTCGAATGTCGAGCAGGACCACGTCGGGCCGCAGGGCGCGCGTCAGTCGCACCGCCTCCTCACCCGACGGCGCTTCGCCGACGACGCGGAATCCTCGCTCTCGATCCAGCAGCGCGGACAGGCCGAGGCGCACGACCTCGTGGTCGTCGGCAATGAGGATCCGAATCGGCGGTGCGATGGTCACAGTGGTACCGGGTAAGGGTATCGGTTGGTGTAGTCAGGCGGAGCGGCCGGGGGCCGGCGAGGGCATCGTAAGCGAGACGGTTGTCCCGCGTCCGGCGCCGGCACTGACGGTGAGCAGACCGCCCAGCAACTCGGCGCGACGTCGCATGTTGCCGAGGCCACGACCACCGTGCGACGCCGCCGCGGCTGGGTCGAACCCGATCCCATCGTCCCGGATCAGCAGTCGAAGGCTGGCTCCCTCGGTCCACAGGTGCGCCTCGATCCGCGTCGCATGGGCATGGCGCAGCGTGTTGTTGAACGCCGCGCGAACGATCTGGCGCAGCTCAACGGCATTCTCCCCGGACAGCGGAGACAGCCCATCGTCTGCGACACGCAGGTCGAAGACGAGCGACGAGGCGAGATCCATCTCGGCGGCGACCGCGGCGATCGTCGCCGCGGGGGTCTGTTGGTCGCTGCCGCCCGCCTCCAGCCCCGCGATGGAGCCCCGGATCTCGCCGACCGCCTGATCCAGTTCGCCCATGACTCGATGGATCCCCGCCCGCGCCTCCCCCTCGAGCGATGATCCTATGCCATCGAGGTGCAGTCCCGCGGCGTAGATGGATTGGATGACGCCGTCGTGCAGATCCCGTCCGATCCGCTCCCGTTCGCGCGCCAGCTGTTCGCGACCGCGCGCCTCGGCCAGGGTGCGATCGGTCTCCTGGTCGAACAGGCCGAGCGCCGCGATCACGGCCACCGCGATGACCAGCCCGGCGATCGAGCGCAGCACCTCGATCGGGATGCCGAGCACCGTGACGACCGTGGAGTCGTTGAGCTCCGAGGCGGGGGCAAACGGGGCCCGCATCCCAACGAGACCGCCGACCACGGCATAGGCAACGAAGGCGACCGCCGCAGTCCGGAGACCGGCCATCACCGATGGCCGGGCAACCGACCTCAGCGGACCAGCGATCACCCAGAGGCCCCAGGCTGCCAGCAGCGCGCCCGGCAGGCCGAGCATCCAGCGTGCCAGCACATCGCCCACCGCGAGCGAAGCGCCGATGGCATTGAGTGCCTCGTCGATCCGCCCGGCTTCCAGCCATGCGCCCGGCGTGGGGGCTTGGGCGGGGATAGTTGTCGAGACCACCGCCGTCGCGCCGCCCCACGCGAGGAGCAAGGCGGCCGCGAGCCACCGGGGCAATGCCGCCCGTCCCCGCGCGCCCCGCAGCAGCTCGACGCCGAACTGAAGCAGCACGGCGAACGAGATGCCCTTGAGGGCCAGTTGGATGAAGAGGAGGATCTCGGTCAGCGGCAGCGGCAGGTAGCCCGATTGCAGCGGCACGAACAGGTAGCCCCACTCGTGAAGGCCGTGCAGGATGCCGAACGCGGCCAGCCACGGCAGCGCGCGCGCGAGCGGCAGCGTGCTGCGGTGCAGCGATTGGAGCGCGATCGCCAGGCCCATCACGAAGAAGACCTGCCCGTAGACCGATAGGACGATGATCCGGTTCGTGGCGAACAGGTCGGCGAGGGCGTCCACGACACCATCTTAGGCTGCCGCAGGTATCCTCCGGCCACCCGATCGCGGTCAGTCCCTGCTCCTCACAGGTGCTCGATCGCGCTCCAGATTCCCTTTGCGCCCGTGCGGTCGTCCTCCGGCTCGGCATACGGGATCTCGGGCGGGGAGGGGAGGTCTGGCAGCAGCTTGACCGGCGGCGGAGCGGGTGGCTCGGCGCACGGATCGTTCTCGATCACCTCGAGCCCCTCCGTGTCGGGCCGGGAGCCGAGGTCGATCTCGCGATCTCGGGCGCGCTCGCGTCGCACGCCCTACCTCCCTCCGTCCGGCCGGGCGGCCGCCTGGGTCGCTAGCCGCACAGGTCGATGTCGCGCCACTTGGCGACCTCGAGGTCAAGCGTCCCGGTGCCATCGGTCCCGAACACCACGGTGAAGGTGCGATTGGGGATCTCGCCGCAGCCGTCGTCCTTCTCGACCGCGTCCCAGCTGCCGCGGGTGAACTTGTACTGCGGCGCAGCGTTCTCGGTGAAGGTCAGAGTGATCTCCCAGGTCAGGGCGTCGACCCTCGTCATGGGGGTGCCGCCGGGATCCCAGCCCTGGAAATCGCCCGCGATGTAGAGCGTATCGCCCGGTGGCGTGTTCGCCGGCGCATGGACCGTGAAGGTGACCGCCACCTGCCGCGACTCGGCTTCGGCCGTCAGCTCGTCCGAGAGGGCCGAGTGATTGAAGCTGGTGTCGGTGGCCACCACCACGTAGAAGTAGGTGGATCCGGCACGGACGCCGGTATCGGTGAAGGTCGGATCAGTGGCGACCCCGACGCGCCGGTAGGGCCCGCCCGCCTCGTCGGCGCGCTGAACCTCGTAGCGGTACAGGTCTTCGGCCGCGACCGGATCCCAGACCAGCACCACCGCCGCATCCGAGACGATGGCGACCACGGCACCGCCCGGAGTGGGCGGGGGTTCGCTGTCGGCCGGCGGAGTCGCGTCGAGCAGGACAGCCTGTTCGGGGGCATAGCCGAGGCCATCGCGATCGGCGACCTGCCAGGTCGTTCCGCCGTCGGTGGAGACGCGCAGCGCCACCGCCCAGCTGCCCACGGCCTCGGGCCTGACGTGGCCGAGGAGTCGATCCGCCCCGTCAACGTCGCTGCCGTAGGTCATCGGCGTCCAGGTCCAGGTATCCGCGTCGTCCGTCTCCGGAGCGCTGCCGGCAGGCCCGAAGCCGAGCTGCGCGACGATGCCGATGGTCGGACCCTCGGCCGCGCTGTAGCCGTCCACCGTGACGCGTGCCGCGATCTCGATGCCCGCCTCGACCGCCGAGAGCGGCTGCGCAACGGTGGCCGGGCCTTCGAGCCGCGCATCGGCGAGCACGAGCCGCGGAAGGGCGTCGGCTTCGGTGGAGCGGGGAGAGTTGTTGCCGGCCGCGTCCGAAGCGGTCACCACGTAGTGGTATCGGGTGCCGCTGCGCGCGGCGGCATCGGTGTAGGTGGCAGCCGCATCGACGGTCCCTATCTCGATGTAGCCACCGCCGGTCACGATCGAGCGCCAGACCGTGTACCCGGCTGCCTCGGCGACCGGCTGCCAGGTCAGGGTCACCCGGCCCGCCTCAGCTGAGGCGGTCAGTCCGTCCGGCGGGGCCGGAGGCGCGAGGTCAGCTCCTGCATCAGAGAAGAGCACCGCTTCGCCACGTGCGTCGAGGGTAACGTTCACGCGTCCGGCCCCTACCGTCGCGGTGCCGCCGTTGAGGGCATCGGTCAGGGTCGTTCCATCCGGCAGCCAGCCGCCGACGTCGATCGTGGCTTCCCGCGGTTCGTCCGACAGGTTCAGGACGGTGATCGCCGCCTCGGCATCGGTGCGCCGTCCGAAGGCCAGCACGCCGGCGGCATCGTCTGCCAGCAGGAAGCGCAGGTCGCCGATGCGCAGCGCGTCGTGATCGCGGCGCAGGCCGGCCAGCAGCGCGAAGTGGGCTCGCAGCTCCTCGTCCTCGGCGCCCCAGGGGTATGCACGTCGGTCATCGGGATCGTCATGTCCGGTGAGCCCGACCTCGGTTCCGTAGTAGATCGAGGCCATCCCGGGCCAGGTGAGCTGGAGCGCAGCGAGCTGGCGCAGCTTCGCCTTCCCCATGGCCAGCGCGGCGTCGGCCTCCTTGGCCGCGCGATTGTCGTCGCCGGGGGTCAGGGTCCACAGGATGCGGGCGGTGTCGTGGCTGTCGACCAGGTTGAGCAGCGCGTTCCAGGCGGGCGCGGGGTAGTCCTCGCGGACCCCCTCCATGGCCGAGGCAAACTGGCTCGGGGTCATGCCCGCGATGGAGCCGTCGGGGTCGGCGGTGTCGCCATTGATCAGCCCGATCACCGCGCGCCGGAAGCGGTAGTTCATCACGCCGTCAGCTTCGCTGCCCTGCAGCCATGCAGAGGCGTCGCCCCACTCCTCGCCGAGCACCAGCGCGTCGGGGTTCTGGGCCAGCGCTGCCTTGCGCAGGCCGCGCAGGAACGGGTGGCTGATCTCGTTCATGACGTCCAGGCGCCACCCGTCGATCCCCGCGTCGAGCCAGTAGCGGACGACGCCGTCGGGACCGTTGAAGTAGGCGACCACCTCGGGGTCCTCGGTCAGCACGGCGAGGGTGTCAAAGCCGAACCAGTCGGTGTAGGTGGTGCCGTCGTAGCACTTCGCCGGCGGGCCGGCGCTCAGGGTGTACCAGGTAGCCCACGGCGAGTCGGCCGATTCGCAGGCGCCCACTTCTGGGTAACGGCCGGACCGGTCGAAGAACGGCGAGTCCGACGAGGTGTGGTTGAAGACGCCGTCGAGGACCACCCGGATGCCCGCCCCGTGCGCCACCGCCACGAACGTGTCGAACTCCTCGAGAGTGCCAAGGTCGGGATCAATGGCGAAATAGTCGCTCGTGTCGTAGCGGTGGTTGGACGGTGCTGCGAAGATCGGGTTCAGGTAGATCACTGATATGCCCAGCTCGGCCAGATCGCCGATGTGCTCTGTCAGGCCGGCCAGGTCACCGCCGTAGAAGTCGCGGCCCAGTGGACCCTCCGAGCAGGGCGTGGCGGCCCCCTTGTAGGCGCGGCAGTAGCCCTCGGGCAGCTCCTCCCAGCCCTTCACCAGGATCGGGTTGCCGTAGACGTCACCGTACCGATAGCGCTCCGCCCCGTCGGCCCCCGGTACGGCGTCCGGCGACGGGTCGTTGGCCGGATTGCCGTTGGCGAACCGATCAGGGAAGACCTGGTAGACGGTTGCGCCGGCGGCCCACGACGGCGTGATGAAGTCCGGTTCGTAGGTGACGATCTGCCAGCTCGCGTCGGCCGAGGCCTCGAGCACCTGCCCGGCACCGCCGTCGAAGGCGGCGTCGTCCTCGATGTAGCGGGTCGCGGTCCCGTCGCGCACGATAAAGCGGTAGTACAGGACCGTCGGGAGGTTGATGGTGGGCAGCTCCACCTGCCAGTAGTCGTAGCCATGCTCACCGCCCGTGGCGTCGCGGGCCGCCACCTTCATGGGGATGATCACCTGGCCCTGCGCCCGGGTGTCATAGATCCTGACCGATGCCTCCGTCAGGTCGCCGGCGGCAGCGCGCAGCCGCAGCGTGACGACGGTCCCCGCCGGGACCGCGCCGTACGGGGTGCGGTACAGGTCGTCGCGGCTGTCGTGGGCGAGGTCAGTTGCGGAGATCTCCCCGTCCGCGGCAAGCGGTGGCAGGTCGGGGTCGAGCGTGACAGGCCCCGGACCGGTGCTCGGGCGCGTGAGAAGGAAGGCGCCGGCGATCAGCACGAAAGCAAGCGCGATCCCGCCTCCCAGCATCACGCTCCGATTCGGGCGGGAGACGGCGGTGCTCATCGGGCGACCCGCCAGATGCCGCCCCAGCGTGCGGGGAGGGTGACGGCCACGTCCCCCTGGGCAGTGCCGCTCATGGTCGCGGAGCGCTCATCCGTGCTCAGCAGCGGAGAGAGGCGCCCGGCGTCGAGCGGCCCGGGCAGCACCAGCTCGGCAGCATCCTCTCCAGCGTTGGCAGCCACCACCGACCGATCGGCATCAGCGCCACGCTCAAATGCGACCGTCGAATCGCCGGCGGCCAGCGTCCGGTATCCGTCGCCGCGGAGGGCGGGGTCCGCCGCTCGGGCGGCCACGGCCGCGCGCGTGAAGGCGAGCAGCTCGTGGTTCCAATCGCCCTCGCTCGTGGGGAACGCACGGCGGCTGTCCGGGTCGGCGTGACCGGTCATCCCGATCTCGTCGCCGTAGTAGATGCTCGGCGCCCCGGGCATCGCCATCTGGAGCAGCGTGGCGATTCGCAGCGACGCCTCGTCCTCACCGCACAGCGCCAGTGCGCGCGGCGTGTCGTGCGAGTCGAGCAGGTTCAACTGCGCGGCCACGTGTTCGGTCGGGTATGAGGTGAGCAGCTCCTCCACGCGCGCTGCGAAGCCGGCGCCATCGAGCGGCAACAGGGCCTCATGCACGGCCTGGTGGCCGGCCGCCACCGCCCGGTCCAGGTGGGCGCCCGCGGCAAACCCGAGGATGGCGAAGGCGAGCGGGTAGTTCAGCAGCGCGTCGAATCGGTCCGGTCCGAGCCACTCTGGAGACACGTCCCAGATCTCGGCCACGATGTAGGCCTCGGGGTTCAACGCCCGCACGCGCTGACGGAACTCGGCCCAGAAGGTGAGGTCCTCGATCTCGGCGGCGACGTCCAGGCGCCACCCGTCCGCACCGAAGCGGATCCAGTGCTCGGCCACCCCGAGCAGGTACTCGCGCATCTGCGGGTTACCGACGTTCAGCTTGGGCAGCGCCGGAAGGTTCCACCAGGCCTGGTATCCGAGCGTCTTGATCGAGGCTGGGCCCTCCCGGTGAGTCGTGCCGTAGTCCGCAGGTAATGCCTTGGGCAGGGATCGTTCGGGGTAGGCATGCAGCGGCCGATCCCTGGTGAGGACCGACGGATCGAGGTAGAACCAGTCGCGGTACGGCGAGTGGCGACCGGTCTCGAGCACGTGGTGGAACGGCCAGAAGCCACGGCTGGCGTGGTTGAAGACACCATCCAGCACGACCCGCATGCCCCGCCGATGCGCCTCGTCGAGCAGCTCGCGCAGCGCGTCGTTGCCGCCGAGCAGCGGATCGACGGTGTAGTAGTCGTACGTGTGGAACCGGTGGTTGGAGGCAGAGGCGAAGATCGGGTTCAGGTAGAGCGCCGTCACCCCCAGCGAAGCGATGTGGTCCAGCCGCTCGATGATCCCGTACAGGTCGCCCCCCTTGAAGCCGTGGACGGTGGGCGGCGACTCCCATGGCTCCATCGGTCCGGGGCGCTGGACCCGGTCGGAGCGGGCGAATCGGTCGGGGAAGATCTGGTAGAAGACGGCATCCCGAACCCAGGCCGGAGGCGCGCCGTCGGACATCGGCCGAATCAGCCCTTCACGCCGCCAAGGGTGACCCCGGAGATGAGCCACTTCGACGAGTAGAGGAAGAGCGCCACGATCGGGATCGAGACCAGGATCGAGGCTGCCGCCAGGTCTCCCCATTGCGTCTGGAACTGTGCCTGGAAGCGCAGGATGCCCAGCGGCCAGGTGAACAGCTCGGTGGTGGAGCCGATCAGCACGCGGGCCAGCACGAACTCGTTCCACGCGGCGAGGAAGTTGAAGAGGAAGACGATCGCCAGGGCAGGTGCCGAGAGCGGCAGCAGGATCCGCCAGAAGGCGCCCAGCTGCGAAGCGCCGTCGATGCGCGCCGCCTCCTCCAGCTCGATCGGCACGGTGTCGTAGTAGCCCTTGAGGATCCAGATGCTGAACGGCACGGAGGTCACCGAGTAGGCGATCACCAGCCCCCGGTACGTGCCGGTCAGGTCGAGCTGCACCGCCAGGATGAAGATCGGGACCAGCAGCATCGTGGCGGGGATCAGCTGGGTGGCGAGTAGCGCGGTCAGCCCGATCCCGCGCCCGGGGAACTTGTAGCGGCTGAAGGCGTACGCGCTGGTGGCGGCGAAGACGAGGCCCACCAGCGAGGTGCCGACGGTGATGATCAGGCTGTTGAACAGCCACTGTGGCAGGGAGGTGCCGTTGATCACGTGCCCGAACGAATCGAGCGTGGCGTGCTCGGGGATGAGCCGAAACTCGCGCTCGAGCAGCGCGTTGGTCGGCCGCAGGGCGATGCTCAGTACCCGCACGATCGGGAACGCGGCCATGAGCGACGCGATCATCAGCACGCCATGGATCAGCAACCGCTTCTGGAAGCTGTCGCGTCGGCCGCCGGCCGCCTTCGAAGGTGCCCGCGAGGCGCCGCCGGCAGCCGCCACGGGGATGGGGATCCCGGTGCCGCCGGTCATTCGTGCACCGACTTCAGCGCGCCGCTGCGGCGAACGTAGAAGATGACGAAGACCAGCAGCACTGCGAAGATCGCAAAGGCGTAGGCGCCGGCGAATCCATACCGGTTGTACTGGAACGCGGCCCGGAAGAGGCCGGTCACCAGCGTGTCGCTGGTCTCCAGCTCATTCTGATTCAGGACGAACGGCACGTTGAAGTTGTTGAAGGTCCACACCACGCCGAGGATGATTGCCGGGGTCAGGACCGGGGCGATCATCGGCAGGGTGATGTGCCGGAACGATTGACGACTGCTGGCGCCGTCGATCTCGGCCGCCTCGTAGAGGTCGCCCGGGATGCTCTGCAGGCCGCCGAGCAGGATCACCATCATGAACGGGATCCCGAGCCAGACATTGACCAGCACCATGGCGGCGAAGTTCCAGGTCGGATCCGTCAGCCAGCTCGGCCCCGTGACCCCGACCATATCGAGCAGTTGGTTGACCATCCCGAACTCGCCGTGGAGCTCGGTGCGCCAGACGGCCAGTGCCACGATCTGGGGCACCGCCCACGGCAGCACGATCAGCGCGCGGTAGATCCCCTTGCCGCGCATCTGGCGATGGAGCAGCAGGGCCAGTCCCAGGCCGCCGGCTACGTGCATCGTGACGTTGAGCACGGTCCACAGCACCGTCTGCCACAAAACCTGGAAGAAGCCCGCCTGCTGCAGAACGGGCGTGGTGAAGACCTTGATGTAGTTCTCCGCCCCGACGAACATGCTCTCGCCCTTGCACTCGGTCAACAGGCCCGCGGTCGGGAAGTCGGGGGCACAGAACCGCCGGAGGCTCATGTTGGTGAAGCTGACGTTGAGCTCCCAGAGAAGTGGATAGGCGATGAGCAGCAGCAGACCCACAAAGGCCGGGGCGATCAGCATCAGGGGGACCGCCAGCCTGGCCTTGATCCAGCGGACCAGAACGAGGTACAGGAAGCCCTCGAGGGCAGCCACCGCGACCGCAATGACGACCAGCGTGAGGACGATCTCCTGGAGCGCCGATGCCGATTGGTCGAAGTTCATCGTCTGCCTCTGGAGGGGCTGCCCAGGGGTTCAGTGGATGGAACGAGGGGGTGGGGGGGGGGGGGGGGCCCCCCCCCCCCCCCCCCACCCCATTATGGGACTCGGCTACAGGGCAGCGACGCAGGCGTCCGCAGCGGCCTGCATGGCCGCGGCAGCGTCAGCAACGCTGGCTGTCCCACTCAGAACGGCCGACATCTGGGGCTTCATGGCGTCCCAGTTGCAGCGCATCTCGAGGTTGACCGGCTGCGGAACGCCCTTGGACACCGCGTCGGCGGCGTCGGCCAGGTTCGGGTCGCCGGTGACGACCGCGCTGTTGAGGATCTCGTCGTTCGACGGGAGCCGCTTGAGAACCTCGACCTGCGCCTGCTGCTGGTCAGCGGCGAGGGTGAAGTCGATGAAGTCGAGAACCACGGTCAGGGTGTCGCCCTCGACCGCGCTGGGGACCATCCAGTAGGTCCCACCGATGTACGGCGCGGGGTAGTTGCCGGTGGCGTTCACCATCGGGATGGCGGTGACACCGAGGTCGTCGCCAAGTGCCGTGGTGTAGTCGCCGAGCGCCCAGTCGCCGTTGATGATCATGCCGGCGCTGCCGGTCTTGAACAGGTCATCGGCGCAGGTGTAGTCACACTCGGACGGCATCACCTTGGAGTCGAACTTCAGGTCATACAGGAACTGGAGGGTGGTTTCCATCTCCGGCGTGTCGAGCGTCGGCGTCTGGCCGTCGCTGCCGAAGACCGATCCGCCGAAGCCACCGAGCCACGGGACGAGCCAGAACGGCTCGGTCTGGTTGTAGACCAGCCCGTACTTGTCACCGGCCGTGTTGGCGACCGCCGCCGCGATCATCGCGTCGGTGTCGGCAGGTGCATCGGCGACCATCGTCTTGTTGTAGTAGAGCATCAGCTGGTTGCCGATCGAGATCGGGGCAACCCAGACATCATTGTCTGGCCCGTAGGTGCCGGCACCCTTGGCCGCATCGGCCAGGACGCTCTCGTCGAACTGCCCGGTCAGGGGCTGGACGACGCCGGCGTCGTAGAACGGACCGACATGGTCGAGCACCGTCCAGAGCAGCTCGGGCTGGGTCTCAGGCGCGAGTGCCGAGTTGACCATGTCCTCGCGGAGGAGCTCGACGTCCTTGTTGACCACGTTGAAGGTCACGTTGGGGTGGAGCGCCGAGTAGTCATCCGCAAGCTGCTGGACGAAGTCGATGTTCGGATCGCCTTCCTTGGTCCACAGCTCGATAACGATGTCGCCGGTCGGGAAGGACGGCTCAGATGCCTCGGCCGACTCGGACGGCTCGCCCGCCGAGGGCGACGCGCTGGTGCTGGTGCAGGCCGCGAGCACGAGCGCCACGACCATCGCCAGCGGCAGGAACTTGATTGACTTGGGTACGGACATTGGAAGAAACCTCATGTGAATGGATGGTTCCGGTCTCTGGGACGGTGATGTGCTCAGCGGCACCTCCTCATGCAATCTCTGCCATGGGCAGGTGATCATTCGTTCTGGCGCGCGCGGTCGAACCGCGCACAGCGAGACGGGTGGGCAGGACCTCGCGGGTGTGGGCTCGACCCTCTCCCGATTGAATGGCGTCGATCAGCCGCAGCGCCGCCAGGCGCCCCTTCTCGCGAATCGGCTGATGGACGGTCGTGAGCCGGGGCGTGACCCAGGCGGCAGCGGGGACATCGTCGAACCCGACGACCGACAGGTCGGCGGGGAGCGTCAGGCCCGCGTCGAGTGCGGCGTTCATCACGCCGATGGCGGTGACGTCGCTCATGGTCATCACCGCCGTTGGCAGCAGGCCCTCGGCGAGCGCCTCGAAGGCGGCCCGGCCACCCTCCTCGGAGACCGGTGCCGAGACGATCCGCAGGGTGGCATCCCCTGCGCCCGCGGCCGCAAACCCGCTGCGGATCCCCGCGAGGCGCCGGGCCGAGACGCCGTGGTGCTCGTCGAGGGGGGTATCGGGATGCTGCGCGATCAGGACCACGCCCACGTCGCGATGCCCGAGTTCGGCCAGGTGGGTCGCCGCCTCGCGGGCGCCGGCAACGTCGTCGATGGCGATGACCGAGGCGCCGTCCCAATGTTCGACATCAAGCGCCACCACCGGCAGGCCCGAGCGTTGCAGCTGAGCCAGCTCCGGATGCCCGGACTCCAGTCCGAGGAGGATCAGCCCGTCCACCAGCGCCTCCTTGATGGCGGTGGCGATAGAACCGTGCACCGGCGGCACCACGACGACGGCGATCCCCTGGGCGTCGCACACGTCGCCGATGCCGCGGATCAGCTCGGGCAGGAAGGGATTGGCGAAGATGTCGTGCGTCGACTGCGGCACGACCAGCCCCACCTGCTGGGTACGCCGAGACGCCAGCCGCCGGGCGATCGGCGAAGGGCGATACCCCAGCTCCTCGGCCGCCGCCAGGATCCGCTCGCGGGTCATCGTGTTGAGGTGCTCCGGCTGGTTGAACGCGAACGAGACGGCCGTCTTGCTGACGCCGGCGCGCTCCGCCACATCACCGATGCGGGGTCGTGCCACCGCTTCTCCTCTGGTGCCTGAACCGATTTAGTGAACCGGTTTAGCGAAGCGAAGGATACGAAGCCGCGCCGATCTCTGTCAAGGGCCATTCGGCAGAGGTTCCGGGCGCCCGGCGCCGACCAGGCTGCCCGGCCACGCTGCCCGGCCACGCTGCTACGATCCCGGCGATGCCGCCCACAACCGGACCCTCCACCGAACCGCCCGCGCCTCGAATGCCCTGGGGCGTCCGACTCTGGTTCGCCTGGGCCTTCGCCCTGTTGGCCATCACCGGGTTGTTGCTGCCGCGGATCATCGAATACGTCGACTTCAGCGAGCGAGCCCCGTTCAGCTTGCTCGGGATCTTCATGATGCTCGAACTCGCCGCACTGATCTTCGGCGTCACCGTGGCGATGCAGCGAAAACGGATCGCCTACCGCTTCGCCATCGGGATCGCTGTGCTGGCGGCGCCGATGCTGGCCGGCCTGCCGCCCATTCTGCTGGAGTTTCCGCCGGAGTCCGCTGCCGGCTGGCAGGCCATCTTTCTGCCGGTCGGGTTGGCCATCACGGTGGTGCTGCTGATCGCGCTGCTGCGGCGCTCGTCGCGGGACTATTTCAGCGAGGACTGATCGGCCGAGGCCCGCCGCCGCCTCCCTATACTGGCCGCGTGAAGCTGCAGGTCGTCACCCGGCCCGGGATCGGCCAGTGCCTGGGCATGGTCACCGATGACGGACTCCGTGACCTGACCGCGGCGACCGGTGCGCGTGACGTCGGCGAGTTGCTGGCCGGCGGTCACACCCTTTCGGATGGCGACGCGGGTGAGCTGATCGACCCCGACACCGCGCACGTCCTGGCGCCCATTGCGCGGCCCGGCAAGATCATCTGTGTGGGTCTCAACTACCACGACCACTGCCGCGAGCAGGGGGTCGATCCGCCTGCCTATCCGATGCTCTTCGCCAAGTTCGCCAACGCCATCAACCACCCCGGGGAGCCGGTCGTGAGGCCGCGCGCCACCGACAAGCTCGACCTCGAGTGCGAGCTGGCCGTGGTGATCGGGCGTCGCGCCAGCCGGATTGCGCGCGCCCAGGCGATGGACGCCGTCTTCGGCTACACCGTCCTCAACGACGTGACGATGCGTGACCTGCAGCGCGAGGATCGGCAATGGCTGCGGGCCAAGGGCTCCGACGGGTTTGCACCCATCGGTCCGGTCGTGGTCACCGTCGACGAGCTGGGTGGGGCCGCCAGCCTGTGGATGCGCTCATCGGTCAACGGAGAGACGTGGCAGGACTCATCCACCGCGGAGATGATCTTCGACGTGCCCACCCTGGTCGCCTTCGTGTCGCGGACGATCACCCTCGAGCCGGGGGACCTGATCGCGACCGGCACCCCCGCCGGAGTGGGCCACTTCGCGGACCAGCCGCGCTACCTGGCCGCGGGCGACGTGATGCGGGTCGAGATCGAGGGGATCGGTGCTATTCAGAACCCGGTTGTCGACGAACCGGGCCGTACCGATGACCATGCTGCGGCCGCCGGTGTGGCGGAGCTGCTGGAGGTGGCCCGATGACGACCGTCGCCGCCCCGCCGCGCACCATGCGCGCCCTGGCCAAGACACGCCCCGAGCCCGGGCTCGAGCTGGTGCAGCGGCCCGTGCCGGTGCCCGGGCCCGGCGAGGTGCTGCTCAAGATGGAGGCCGCCAGCATCTGCGGTACCGACTACCACCTCTTCAACTGGGATCCATGGGCGCGCGAGATTCTCAAGCCACCGACCATCCTCGGTCACGAGCTGGCCGGACGCGTGGTCGGCGCCGGCGACGGCGTGACCCGTGTGCGCGAGGGTGATCTGGTCGGCGTGGAGAGCCACATCGTCGACTGGACCTGCGCCCAGTGTCGTCGCGGCGACATGCACCTGTGCCACAACCTGCGGGTGATCGGGGCGCACGTGGACGGCGGCTTCGCCGAGTACGTCGTCATTCCACAGACCAACGCCATCGAGAGCAACGGGCTCGACCCCGCGGTGGTGGCGCTCCAGGAGCCGATGGGCAACGCGGTGCATGCTGCCTTCGCCGAGCCGATCGAGGGACGCACAGTGCTGGTCACCGGCTGCGGGCCGATCGGCCTGTGTGCGGTCGGCATCGCGCGCGCCGCCGGCGCCGCCCTGGTGATCGCCACCGACACCGAGGACTACCGGCTCGACCTGGCCCGCACCATGGGCGCCGACCTCGCGCTCAACGCCCGCGATCCGGCGACCGTCGAACGGATCATGGCCGCCACCAACGCCGACGGAGTGGAAGTCGTCCTGGAGATGAGCGGCGCCCAGGCGGCGCTCGACCAGGCGCTGGCCGCCATCACCCGGGGCGGCCGGATCAGCCTGCTCGGCATCTTCGGCGAGCCGGTGCGCGTCGACCTCTCCGACTTCGTCATCCAGAAGGGGCTGCGCATCCACGGCATCTACGGGCGCCGCATCTACGACACCTGGGAGCGCACGCAGGCGCTCCTGCGATCCGGGGCCCTGGACGTCACGCCGATCATCACCCATCGCTTCGACCTCGCCGATTGGGAGCGCGGCTTTGAGCTGATCGCCTCCCGTCACGCCGGAAAGGTGGTCCTCCTGCCATGACCGATTCGCTCGCCTCCCCGGCCGGCTCCGCCCGGTCCCGCGACCCGCTCGCCTTTCTTGCCGCCGACATCGAGGAGCTGAAGGCCAAGGGCCTCTTCCGCCGGATGCGGGTGGTGCAGAGCGAGCAGCGCAGCCGTTGCGTGATCGACGGGCGCGAGGTGATCACCCTGTCGAGCAACAACTACCTCGGGCTCAACACCCACCCGAAGCTGCGCGAGGCCGCCATCGAGGCGGTGCACCGCTTCGGCGCCGGCTCCGGTGCGGTGCGCACCATCGCGGGCACGATGTCGCTCCACGAGGAGCTCGAACGCCGCCTGGCCGAGTTCAAGGGCACCGAGGCGGTGCTCACCTTTCAGTCGGGCTTCACCGCCAATACCGGCGTCATCCCGGTCCTGGCCCCCGAGGGAGCGGTGATCGTCTCGGACGCACTCAACCACGCCAGCATCATCGACGGCATCCGCCTCACCAAGGCCGAGCGGCGCGTCTTCCCGCACGCCGACATGGATGGGCTGCGGACCGCTCTTGGCGAGGTGCGCAGCGCACCGGGTGGGGCGGAGCGCACCGTGCTGGTGATCACCGACGGCGTCTTCAGCATGGACGGCGACATCGCCCGGCTGCCGGAGATTGTCGAGGCCGCGGAAGTTGCCGAGGCGATCGTCCTGGTCGATGATGCGCACGCGTCCGGCGTGCTCGGCCGCAATGGCCGCGGCAGCATCGATCACTTTGGCCTGCATGGCCGCGTCCATGTCCAGGTGGGGACCCTCTCCAAGGCGATCGGCGTTCTCGGTGGCTATGTCGCTGGACCGCTGGCGCTGCGCCAGATGCTCGAGCATCGGGCTCGCCCCTTCCTCTTCTCAACCTCCCATCCGCCGGCCGTCGTCGCCGCCTGCCTGGCGGCCATCGACGTCCTCGAGACCGAGCCGGAGCTGATCGAGCGGCTCTGGCAGAACACCCGCTACTTCAAGGCCGGCCTGGCGGCGCTCGGCTTCGATATCGGTGCCTCCGAGACGCCCATCACGCCGGTCATCGCCGGCAACGGCGCGCTGGCCATGAGGCTCTCCGACCGCCTCTTCGAGGAGGGCGTGTTCGCCCAGGGGATCGGCTTCCCGACCGTGCCGGACGACCGGTCGCGGGTGCGCACCATCGTCACCGCGGAGCACAGTCGCGAAGAGTTGGCAACGTGTCTGGCAGCGTTCGAGAAGGTCGGTCGCGAGCTCGCGCTGATCTGACCGATGAGAGCGGTGCGTCGAGGCACCACGGAGGTGGTCTCGGACGCCGATGGGTGATAGGCTCGACGACAGGGGGACCGTGCTGCTGCCCACACGAGAGGTGCCCGCTTTCGCATGCGTGAGCGACCGATGAGCGCGTTCGTTGCCGAGGCCCTGCGGGAGGCCGATCGTCGCCGCCCTGCAGCGCCGGAGCTGGTCCCTTCGACACTCCCTGAGGCGGGGATCGACGAACTGGCACGAGCCGCTGCGGCCGGGAGTACTGAGGCGGTGGCGCTCCTCTACGATGCCCTCGTCGACCGCATCTACCGCTACACCGCGATGCGCGTGCGTCGGCGCGAGGATGCCGAGGACATCACCCAGCTCGTCTTCGAGCGGATCGTCACCAACCTGCCACGCTACCGCCACGGCACTCGGCCGTTCGAGGCGTGGGCCTTCCGCATCGCGCGGAACGCGGTGATCGACCATGTCCGTCGCCACCGGCCACACGAATCGCTCGATGCTGCCGGCGAGCACGGCGTCGGCGACGGCCTGGATGCCATCACGCTGCGCGACGAGACGATGGCCGAGCTGCGCTCGGCCATCACCACCCTCACTCCCGACCAGCAGGAGGCGATTGCGCTGCGCTATGCGGCCGGCCTCTCTGCCAAGGAAGCCGCCCAGGTGATGGGGCGCCGGGCCGGTACCGTCCGCGGCCTCACGTTCAGGGCCGTCGCCACCCTGCGCCGCCGCATGGCCGTCGGTGACAGGAGCGCGCCATGAACCGCGCCGAGGATCGGAGTGCGTTCGACGATGACCTCGCGCAGCTCCTCGAGCGCGCGGTGGCCGACCTGCGCCCGGATCCGCTCTATCGACGGCGCCTGCGTGCGGACACCGTCAACCGCCATGTCGCCCTGCGCGAGGGCCTGATCGCAGTGCCCCGTGCGCGCGGGGAGATGGGCAGGGTTGGCCGCGCGGTGCTGTACGCCTCCCTGGCCACGGCGCTCAGCGTGTCGGCCGTCGGAGCCGCCGCCCAGGACGCGGTGCCGGGTGATCTCCTCTACCCGATGAAGCTGCAGCTTGAAGACATTCGGCTGCGGATCGCCTCCCCGGCCCTCCGCCACGACTTGCTGGCCCAGGCACTTGGCGAGCGACTGGACGAGGTCGAACAGCTGGCCCAGCGCGGGGAGTGGCAGCGTGCGGCGGGTGCGGCGGGTGCGGCGGAGGCGGCGGAGGGTCGCCTTTCCATGGATGGCACGGCGCTCGGGCGGCTGGACGCCGACGAGATGCGGCGTCACGTGATCCTCCTGACCGACCTCCTCGCCGATGCGCCGGCATCGGCTCGCAACGACCTGGAGCGAGCGCTCGACGCCGCGACATTCGGCCCGGCTCGCGGCGCATCGCAGGATCCCGGCTCCACCTCGAACGGCGGGCACGCCGGCGAAGAGGATCCGCGGTAGGCGCGGTCTCCCTGGATCGCGCGGGAGCGCAATTCGCCGGATATCAGAAGACGGGGTAGAGGCGAACCTCTACCCCGTCCCTGCCAGGGGGGCTGGA
>JBBEBK010000099.1:0-3190 GCA_040882375.1 Chloroflexota bacterium | reverse complement strand
CTGGCGCAGCGTGGTGACTGCTCGAGGCGAGAAGCCAACCGGGTCGAAGGCTCGAACGCGCAGTTCGGCGCTGCCCATCAGTTGCGCGGCGGCTCGCTCGACCGCCTCGGAGGCGGCCTGGTTGGCGAGCAGCGTGCCGGCGACCACCGCCACCCCAAGGGCCACGCCGATGATCGTCAGCCCGGTGCGCAGGCGCCGCGCGACGAGGCCGCGCCAGGCGAGCGCTGCCAGGTGCATCGGTCTAGAGGCCCAGGGCGGCCAGGCGGGCGATAAGCGGACGCGCCTCGTGATCGCGGCGACGGCCGAGAGCAATCTCGTCGCGGATGCTGCCGTCGCGAACGACCAGCACCCGGTCCGCGTAGGCGGCGGCGCGCGCGTCGTGCGTCACGAGCACGATCGTCTGGCCAAGACGGTCACACGAGTCCCAGATGAGGTCGAGGATCTCGGTGCCGGTGGTGTAGTCCAGATTGCCGGTCGGCTCGTCGGCGAGCAGGATCGCCGGTTCGGGAGCCAGCGCACGAGCGAGTGCGACACGCTGCTGCTCACCGGCGGAGAGCTGGTCGGGGCGGTGCGCGGCCTTGTCCTCCAGGCCGACCAGGGCGAGCAGCTCCTGCACCCGCTGGCGATGCTGCCCGAGCGACTCGCCGGCGATCAGGAACGGGAGCGCCACGTTCTCCGCGACGTTGAGCAGCGGGATCAGGTTAAAGAACTGAAAGACAAAGCCGGTCTTGGCACGACGGGTGAGGGTCGCCTGCTCATCGTTGAGCTGGCTCAGGTTCACGCCGTCGATCACCACCTCGCCGCTGGTCGGACGATCGAGTCCGCCGAGCAGGTGGAGCATGGTTGACTTGCCTGAGCCCGAGCTGCCCATGATCGCCACGAACTCGCCCTTGGTCACCGACAGTGAGACGCCTCGCAGCGCTTCCACCGAGCGCCCGCCGAGCGGGTAGCTCTTGACCAGGTTGTGTGCTTCGAGGATCACCGTCATCCGCGCCAGTCTACCCGTGGCTCGGGGACCGATGCGCACGCGACGGGCGGGCCCGGCCAGGTGCGCCGGAGTTCAACCCAGGAAGAACCCGAGCAGCGAACCCAGCACGGTCTCGAAGATGCCCCGATCCTCTGACGCCGCGGCCTGCACCCGCAGGCTCGGCGTGGTCGCCACCGGCGAACCGTTGAGCGCGAAATGTCCGGGATCAACCGGCTCGGCGGCCGATGCTGTCGGGGACGGCGTCGGTTCCAGGGTCGGACTGGCGGTCGGCTCGGGTGTGCTCGTCGGGTCCACGGTCGCCAACGGGTTGGAGGTCGGCGCGGTCGTCGCCGCCGGCTTTGCCGTCGGCTTGGGCGTCGCTGCCGGAGGCGGCGGTGTGGCGGGTGGCGGTGTGGCGGGTGGCGGTGTGGCGGGTGGCGGTGTGGCGGGTGGCGGCGTCGCGGCGGCCTGCGCCTGCATGAACAGCTGGGTGTACATCCGCGGGTTGCGCAGCTTGCCCAGGAAGTTGACGTTATCCGCGCCATAGGCCCCGACGCCCCCGTGCGTCCAGCTCGGCTCGAGCATGTTCGTTCGATGGCTGTCCGAGGCCATGAAGCCCTCGTGGATCTTGACCGGGCTATCGGCGTCCGAGTAACCGTTGTTCCAGCCGATGTTCTCGCCGGCCCAGACGTACTTCAGGCCGTTGGTGTCGTACCAGTGATAGACCTGGTAACCGGTACCGAGGACGACGTGATCGAAGTAGTCGCGGTCGACCATGTCCTGGCTGCGCCATCGGGCCAGGCTGACCAGCGTCGCGTGCTGGGTAAGGGGATTGCGACCGTTGTTGACGCGCGCCCCGTTCAGCAGCTGCCAGACGGTCGCCTCCGCCGACGACTGGTCCCAGCCGGTGGCTGGCTGCGGCGTCCAGGCGAGCAGCGCCGCGGCGAGCAGCGCTGTACCCGACAGACCCAGGGCTCGGGCCACCACGCGGCGGGGCTGGCGTCGTTCGGACGCGGCAATCGACATGCCCATTACCCTACGGTCGCGCCGGCGCGAAGTCAGTAGCACGGTGGTCCCGGCTGCGGGGCAGGACGATTGGCACCTTACACCTGCGCACGCCCCGCGTAGACGTGCGCGAGTATCATGTTCCCCGATGGCGACCGTCACCTTCGACCACGTCTACAAGCGCTACGGTGCCGATGTCGTCGCGGTCAACGACCTGAGTCTCGCGGTGGGCGACGGCGAGTTCCTGGTCCTGGTGGGGCCCTCCGGATGCGGCAAGACGACCGCGCTGCGCTGCGTCGCCGGTCTCGAGGAGATCAGCGAGGGCAACATCCTGATCGGCGACCGCGTGGTGAACGAGGTCGCACCCAAGGACCGCGACATCGCCATGGTCTTTCAGAGCTACGCGCTCTACCCGCACATGTCGGTCTACGACAACATGGCCTTTGGCCTGAAGCTGCGAAAGACCCCCAAGGCCGATATCGATCGGCGCGTGCGCGCCGCAGGCGACATCCTCGACCTGGCGCCGTACCTGGATCGCAAGCCGAAGGCACTGTCAGGTGGTCAGCGACAGCGCGTCGCGCTCGGCCGCGCCATCGTCCGCGAGCCAGCCGTCTTCCTGATGGACGAGCCGCTCTCCAACCTGGATGCCAAGCTCCGCGTCCAGACCCGCGCCGAGATCTCCCGGCTCCGGCATCGGCTGGGCACCACCACCATCTACGTCACCCACGACCAGATCGAAGCGATGACCATGGGCGACCGGATCGCGGTCATGAAGGACGGCCTCCTGCAGCAGGCCGGCACACCGGCGGAGCTGTACGACAAGCCGATGAATGTCTTTGTTGCCGGCTTTATCGGGTCACCTTCGATGAACTTCGCGACTGCGAAGGTCGAGGGCGAAACGCTCCGTTTCGGGTCCGCCAGTGCGGCACTCGGCGGGGCTGCCGAGTTCGCGGCTCGTCGCGGCAGCGGGTCGGAGTTGATCGTCGGTTTCCGCCCCGAACACCTCGAGATCGGCGAGGCGGGTGACAGCGCGCTCCATATCCCGGCATCGGTGGACGTGGTCGAGTACCTCGGCAACGACGAACTGCTGCACGCCCAGGCCGACGGCCGCGAGATCGTGGCGCTGGTCGACGCGGCGAAGCGTGTACAGGTGGGCGATTCGATCGACTTCACCGTACCGCTCGACAAGGTTCACCTCTTCGACCCCGCCACCGAGCA
>JBBEBK010000098.1:6076-21389 GCA_040882375.1 Chloroflexota bacterium | reverse complement strand
TTCGCCGGGCATTGGGATCGGAGCTGTGCCCGATCTCCGATCCCGATTCCCCCGGCGTCAAAGCTGGTCCCCGCCGACATTGCGCCTGAGCGGGTGCCCAAGACCAACTCTCTGCGGCGCAGCCTAACTGCACCAGACCGCACGTGTCAACCCTTATTTGACCGCCAGCGCCTCCCTGGTCAGTTCATACGCGCCGCGGTGGTCTCCATTGGTCGCGCGCAGCTCCGCCCACTCACGCAGCACCTCGCGCGTGCGCCCCGCGGACTGGCCTCCCCGCGCCAGATCGGCGGCGGCCGCGTAGCGCGACTCGGCTCCGTCCGCATTGGCTGACGCTCGCAGGGCGCGCGCCTCGGTGAGCATGGCCGTCAGCTCGACACCGCGGTTGTTCGTGGCTCGCGCCATGTCGACGGCCTGCCGCGCGATGCTCGCAGCATCCTCGAGGCGGCCCTGGGCCAGGGCGATCTGGGCATCCGTATCGAGGACAGCGCTCAGGAAGCGATCGTCACCGACCTCCTCGAACTCCGCGCGGGCCTCTGCCGCGAGCTCCGCCGCGCGCTGCACGTTGCCGCTGGCGAGGTAGGCCATCGCCAGCGTGTTCTCGATCTGCGCCGACTCGAAGGTGGCGCCGGCCGAACGCAGCAGCGCGAGCCCCTGCGTGCCGGTGCGAATGGCCGCCTCGAGGTCGCCTGTCTCCTGGTAGCTGATGGCCAGGTTAAAGAGGAACATTGCCCTGCGCCGATCGTCGAGGTCGTCGGCCAGGCCGCGGGCAGTCTCAAGGTAGGTCAGCGATCGGGCGAAGTCACCGCCCCGGGAGGCAACTGCGGCCAGGGCCATCAGGAGGCGCATCTCGAAGTCGGGCTCCACCTTCAAGCCGGCGCGCACGCGCTCCAGCAGCGAGGAGAGCAGGCTCTGCGCATCGGCCTCCTGGTCGGACAGGTAGAGGCCGTACGCCAGCCAGTATCGGGCGAGCGCCTCGTCGGAGATGCGGCCCAGGGACCCGAACAGGCGAGCCGCCTCGGCGGCGGCGCGCACCGCCTCCTTGCCGCTGTCGAGCCGGGCCAGCGATTCGGCACGGCCGCGCAGCACTTCGGCGCGCGCCAGGTCGTCGAGCGGCGCATCGAGCAGCGTGGCGTAGCCGTCTGCCGCAGCCTGCCAGTCGCCGGCTGCCAGCGTCATGTCGACGGCGAGGCGGCTCCACGTGGGGTTCTGCTCATCGAGGAAGTGGCTCGGCGGCAGCGAGAGCCGCTCCGCGAGATACCGCAGGGCCACCATCGACGGACGGGCGATCCCGGTCTCGAGGGCGCTGACGTAGGCCTTGGTGTAGCGGTCGCCGGCGAGCTGCTGCTGCGTGAGGCCGCTGCGCTTGCGCGCCTCGCGAATGCGAGCGCCGATCTGGTGAGCAAGGGCCGTGTCGTGCTCCGTGGTGCGGACGGCTGTTCGGCTGCGAGGCATTGACGGGAGTATACGCACCTTGGCAAGCCCCATTTGACCGATGCCCATCCGGAAGTACCAGTCGCCGAACCACCGGCAGGTACCGACGGGTCATTGCCGAGGCGACCTCCGGACGCGAACTTCAGCGTGCGGTCGATCGCTCCATCTGGAGCGGCCGCTGAGGGAACACAAATGCGAAGCGCACACACCGGTGGTGGCTGGCCCAGCTAGGCCAGTCACCCAACCAACGACTGAAGAATCGCCGCGGGCGGCAGCCTCCTGTGACTCCCAGGATGGTGGACCGGCCCGCGGCTCTTTCGTGTCTAGAGCTCCGGCAGCTCCTGCTCCAGGCTCAGCGCCGGCTCGAAGAGGTCGCCGACCGATGCAAGCCGCTCGGGCAGCGTGGCAATCGTCCATCGGTCCGGCTCCAGCGTCTCGTCATCCAGCTCTTCCCACCGCACCGGCGCTGACACTGGCGCCCCCGGCGCCGGTCGCGCGGCATACGGACTGACCAGGGTCCGATTGATCGCGTTCTGCGTGAAGTCGAGCCTGGCTCGCCCCTCACGGTCGCGCTTCGACCACTGCCAGCTGACGAGCTCCGGCACCATCTGCCCGACGGCACGCGACAGTGACTCGACCCAGTCGCGTGTCTGCTCGAAGCTGTAGATCGGCTTGACCGGTATCCAGATCTGGATGCCCCGCTTGCCGGTGACCTTTGGCAGGCCGATCACGTCGAGGTGCTCCAGTGCGGCTCGGTACAGCCTGGCGATGACCAACACCTGCTCGAAGGTGGTCTCGGTCCCCGGGTCGATGTCGATCAGCGCGTAGGTCGGACGATCCGGCGCCGAGGTGCGCGAGGTCCACGGATGCAGCTCGATGGCTGCCTCCTGGGCCAGCCAGGCCAGCGTCGCCACCCGGTCGACCACCACGTAGTCCTTGGGGCCTTCGCTGCCGGTGTACGACCAGCGGGCGATCCAGCTCGGCGCGTGCCCTGGCAGGTCCTTCTGCCAGAACCCCTGCTTGGCGATGCCGTCCGGAAAACGCTGGAGGTTCAGGCCGCGGTCGATGAGGTACGGGACAAGTGTCGGACCGACCGACACGTAGTGCCGGATCAGGTCTCGCTTGGTGAGGGCCGGATGGGCGCCTTCGGCGGGAAACAGCACCTTGTCGAGGTTGGTGAGCCGGACGTCGTGACCGGCCACGCTCCAGGTTCCCTCGCGCTCCATCGCCTCGAGGGCAGCCATCTCCTCGGCCGAGGCCGCTGCGACCGATGACGCGGCCCCGGCTGCCGTCACGTCGCGCGGCGGGCGACGTCGGCGGGCCGTGAATTTGGCCGTTGGAAGAGCCTCTTCGCGGACCACGGATCCTGCCTCCTTGCCAACCTCCATTCCCTTGAATGCCGCCTGCCGCAGCAATCCATCGGAAGTCCACTCGGCGAACTCGGCGCGGATCACGATGCGAGGTTCGACCCAGCGAGCGTGCGGCAGACGAGGGACCGGGTCAAGCGGGCAGGTGTCGCGCTGAAGCGGCGTCAGCAACTCGAGCAGCCGCCGCCGTACCGGCTCCGAGATCCCGCTGCCGACCTGGCCGGCATGTCGCAGGCGGCCCTCGACGTGCACGGCGACAATCAGGGAGCCGAGGTCGGCGGCGCTCCCCTGCCCTGGAAGCCAACCAGCAACGACCAGCTCCTGCTCGCGCCGCAGCTTGACCTTCAGCCAATCGGGTGACCGCTTGCCCGGCTCATACCGGCTCGCTCGCCGCTTGGCGACGACTCCCTCGAGGCCTCGCTCAGCGGCGGCGCGCATGAAGGCCTCCCCTTCCCCCACGACGTGCGAGGCGTAGCGAACCTGGGGGTGCGGACGCATCAGTCGGCGCAGGAGCGACTTTCGCTCCTCGAGCGGGACGTCGAGCAGCGACCGACCGTCGACGTGGAGCAGGTCGAAGACCATGTAGGCCAGCGGGATCTTCGCCCGCTCGTCAGGCGTCGGGGCGACGACGTCGCGCGAGCGTCGACCCGTGGCCGCCTCGAGGCCCCGCAGCCCGGTGCGGTCCTGGAGCAGGGAGAAGTCGGGCCGCCCGTCGGGGTCGAGGGCAACCACCTCCCCGTCGACCACGGCCTCGCGGGCAGCGATCCAGCCTGCTGGCCCGGCCAGGTCCGGAAAGTAGGTCGCTGCATCGATCCGGTTGCGGGTCCAGAGCCTGGCTCGCCCGTCCCGCACCACCGCCTCGACGCGATAGCCATCCCACTTGATCTCGAAGAGCCAGTCCGGGTCGTCAAAGGCACCATCGACCTGGGTGGCGAGCATCGGCGGCAGGAAGTCAGGCAAAGGGGCGGGCTTGCTGGACGCGAGATCCGGATCGGGATCGAGCTGGGGCGGGGCTGCGTCGAATCGAGGGCTCGCGCCGCCGGCGACCTCGTCATTGGTCCGGCCGGTCTTCACACTGGTCGTGAGTTGCTCGGCATCCCAGCCGGCCACCGAGGCTTCGTCGCGCTTGTGGATGAGGAGCCACTGTCCGGGCTCCGTCATGCGGCCGAACGCATCGCGCTTCCCGCCGGTCTGCACGATCGTGAAGCGGCCCTGCAGCCGCTCGCCGTCGAGGCGGAACTTCAGCTCACCCGCCATCAGTGCGGCTGCGGCGTCATCGGTCTCCTCGGGGACGAAGGTACCCCAGTCCCACACGATCATGTCGCCTGCGCCGTACTCACCGGTTGGGATGGTCCCCTCGAAGACGAGGTACTCGACCGGGTGGTCTTCGGTGCGCATCGCCATGCGCCGATCGTCAGGATCACGTGACGGCCCGCGCGGCACGGCCCACGACACGAGCACGCCGCCAACCTCGAGCCGGAGGTCGTAATGCAGACGACTGGCCCGATGGCGTTGCACGACGTAGCGGCCGGCCCCATCCCCGAGCGGACCTGGCTCAGGCTCGGGGGTGCGCGTGAAGTCCCGCTTGGACCGATACGCCTCGAGCGGCATGGTCCCGATGATGACAGGAGCGATCAGATTGCGAGGTCGGACAGGGAAGCCACCACGCGCTCGGCTCCTGCCGACCGCAGGGCAGCCTCATCGACCGCCCCACTGGTCACGCCGATCGGGACCATCCCGGCAGCAACCGCGGCAAGCATATCCGGGGTGGCGTCGCCGATGTACCAGCAGCGCGACGGATCGGCGCCAAGGCGTGCCGCGGCGAGCAGGAGCAGGTCGGGCGCCGGCTTGGCGTTTGCCACGTGCGTGCCGTCAACGATCAGCGGCGCCCCTGTCAGTTCGAGCGCCGCGACCGATGCGGCCACCTGCTCGCGCCGGCTTGAGGTGGCGATCGCCCACCCGATTTCGGCCGCATCCAGCCGCGCGAGCAGCTCCCGAGCACCCGGCAGCGGCCGCGGATCGCGGTTCAGGGCGGTGAAGATCTCGCCACTGCGCGCGTCGATCAGCTCGGCCCGGCCCTCGGCCAGTTCGATCCCGGCCGCTCCCGCCACCTCGCGTGCCAGCCGCCGGCCGTCCGAACCGATGAGCATGGCGACCTGCTGCCACTCGGCCGGGATCCCCGCTTCGGCAAACACGTCGAGCCAGGCCTGGATGCGCGTGTCGACCGTGTCCACCAGCGTTCCGTCGAGATCGAAGATCACCGCGGCCGGCAAGTGCTGCGCGGCGGGTGGTCCGGACATCGGTCTACGATAGCCCGCGATGCCCTCCGAGTTCGCACCGCACTGGACGCTGGACCCGGCGGTCGACTTCCTGAATCACGGCTCATTCGGCGCCGCGCCGCGGGTCGTGCTCGATGAGCAGCAGGCGTGGCGCGACCGGATCGAGGCGGAGCCGGTGCGCTTCTTCGCCTCGGAATTCGAGCCGGCCCTGGATCGGGCACGTCAGGCCCTGGCGGACTTCGTGGTAGCCGATGCCGACGACCTGGCCTTCGTTCCGAACGCCACCGCCGCCATCAACACGGTTCTCCGCTCGCTGGACTTCGCTCCCGGCGATGAGCTGCTGACGACCGATCACGAGTACAACGCGGTGAAGAACGCGATGGCTCACGCGGCCGAGCGCGCGGACGCCCGGGTCGTCATCGCCCCGGTGCCATTCCCGATCGGCGACGCCGACCAGGTGGTCGAGGCGGTCATCGGCGCGCTGTCGCTCCGGACCCGCCTGGCGGTCCTGGATCATGTCACCTCCGCCACGGCCCTGGCCTATCCCATTAGCCGACTGATCAAAGAGCTGACGACCCGTGGCGTCGCGACGCTGATCGATGGCGCCCATGCCCCTGGGCAGATCCCCGTCGACCTCGGGAGGCTGGGAGCGACCTACTACGCCGCGAACCTGCACAAGTGGGTCTGCGCGCCAAAGGGGGCCGCGTTCCTGTGGGTGCGCCGCGACCAGCAGGAGTCGATCCGCCCGCTGGCCATCAGCCACGGCGCGAACTCGCCGCGGCCGGATCGGTCCCGATACCGGGTCGAGTTCGACTGGACCGGGACCGCGGATCCATCGGCCTACCTGTCAGTGCCCGCCGCGCTGCGGTTCGGCGAGGACCTGATGCCCGGCGGCTGGGAGGCGCTGCGCACGAGGAATCACGCACTGGCGCTGGCCGGCCGCGACCTCCTGTGCACCGCGTTGAACATTTCGGCGCCGGCGCCCGACACCATGCTCGGCAGCATGGCATCCGTCCCGCTGCCGATCGAGCATCGACCTGGGCAGGTTCAGGGGATCGAGCTGTACAGCGATCCCGTCCATGCCACCCTCATCCAGCACGGGATGCAGGTCATGGTCACGCCCTGGCCCCAACGACCCGATGGCGGGCCGTGGCGACGCCTGGTGCGCATCAGCGCGGCCGCGTACAACGATATCGACCAATTCGAGCGCCTGGCTGCGGCCCTCCCGGCGGCCGTCGCTGCCGCGGCGGCATAGCGATGGGCATGGTCGTGGTGGTGGGGTCCATCAATGTCGACCTGGTGGTGACCGCCGACCGCCTTCCGCGCCCGGGCGAGACCGTGCTCGGGGGACGCTACGCTCGCCATTTCGGCGGCAAGGGAGCCAACCAGGCGGTCGCCGCTGCCCGCGCCGGCGCGGCGGTCCAGATGGTCGGAGCCGTCGGCGACGATCGGTTCGGCGACGAGTCGCTGCAGGCACTGACCGACGAGGGTGTTGACGTATCCCGCGTGCGTCGAGTCGATCGGCCAAGCGGTGTGGCCATCATCGCGGTGGCGACCGATGGCCAGAACCAGATCGTCGTGGCTCCCGGCGCAAACGCCGAGGTCACCAGGGATGACGCAGCCCTCTCCCACCTGTCGCCGGGAGCCGGCGTCCTACTGGCGAGCCTCGAGGTGCCGATCGACACGGTGGTCGCGGCCGTTGCATCGGCTCACAGGCTGGGCCTGACGCCAATCGTCAACCCGGCCCCCGCTCGAGCGCTGCCCGGCGAGCTGCTGGCGCATGGGCCGATCCTCACGCCGAACGAGGACGAGCTCCTCTCGATCGCTGGCAGTCAGGACCTGGAGGCAGCGCTGCAAGCCCTGGCCGCCGCGGGATCCGGGCCGGTGGTGGTCACGCGGGGCGCCGTTGGGGCGCTCCTGGCAGACGGAACGCAGCGAATTGCATTCCCCGCAGACCAGGTCCGGGTCGTAGATGCGACGGGCGCCGGAGACACCTTCTCCGGCGTGATGGCGGCCTGGCTGGCGGACGGTCAGCCGCTGCCCGACGCCGTGGCCGCTGCGACCGTGGCCGCCGGGCTGAGCGTAGGCCAGCCCGGTGCGCGGGGCGGAATGCCGACGCGCACAGCGATCGAGGCCGCGCTGGGCTGAGCGGTACCCCGGGGTACCTTGGGGTCATTACCACGCGGATCGGAGCCGCCGAGACTGGCCGAATGGGATTCGAGGCGGCCGCGCAGCGCCCATCGTCCGATCCGCGAGACGATGACGCCGCGCGCTACCCGCGGCGCATGGCCGATCTCCTGATCGAGCTGGCGCCGACGCTTGACGCGCTGGCCGGGCATGCGGACGGGCACGCGGTGCGCACCTGCTATATCGCCATGCGCCTGGCCGAGGCGCTGGGTATCAGCGACCGGGATCGGCTCGGACTCTTCTACGCGGCGCTGCTGCATGACGCTGGCAGCGTGTCGGCTCAAGCGTCACGACCCGCCATGCTCCGGCGGCTGATGCCGATGGCCCGCGGAACGGACGACGAGCGTCGGGCGGCCGAGCACCTTCGCGTTCGGCGCGGCGCTCAGTTCGCAACTCGGGCGGGCCTGGGTCCCGAGGTCGCGGTCACGGTCATGGCGTTGCACGAGCGCTGGGACGGCCGCGGCCTGCCGATGGGGCTCTTCGGGGATGCGATCCCCATCTTCGCCCGCATCGTGTCAGTGGCCGATGGCCTCGATCAAGCCGTCTCCCACGAGGGCCGCAGGGCGGCCGTGACCACCATGCACGCCAGGTCCAGCACCTGGTACGACCCCGAGATGGTCTCCATGCTGCTCACCCTGAGCGTCAACGGCCTGCTGAACGAGCTCGCCTCGGACGACGTGGCCACGATGGCGCGCGACCTCGAGCCGAACTGGCTGACGCGCCTGGTCGATGCCGACCAGGCGGATCGGATTCGCAATGCCCTGGTGCTCGCCGACGAGGCCTGACCGCCGCTAGGCGCTCGGAACCTGGGGCTCGGGCGCCTCGTCTACTTCGATCTCCGCACTGTCGGCGAGCCCGACATCGTGCATCGTCACCAGTTGGTGCAGGTTGACGAGGACCACATCGACCCGCTGCTCGTGGAGGTCTGCCCTCCGGTCGCGGATCGCTGCGCGCGTCACCGGCTCGAAACGCCCACCCTGCCGCTGCAGGAAACCGGCTGCCTGGGCGCCCGGCGGAATGTGCACCGTGCCCGACACGTCATACGGCCCGACCTGGAACTCGATGAGCTGGCGCGGCCGGTGCAGCCGACGGCGCGGATCGGTCGTCTGTGGCGGAGGAAATGCGAGCAGGACGGCCTCCACGTCAAGGTCGCGCCACACGTGATCGGCGCGCAGCTCAATCGAACTCGTCCCCTCGGGTGGAGGGACCTCGAAGCGGACGACGCGCAGGATGGGGCCGCCGTTCAGCAGATCCGACAGCCGGCCGTCACCCAGGTCAACGCCCACCGTGATACGGGTTTCGGCCGTCCACATCTCCACCACGGCCAGACGCGGAGTCGCGGGCTGTCCCGGTGCCACGGCAAGCGATTCAGCCGGCTTGTCACGGCGACCGCGGGGCCAGAAGGTCACGACTCTCCTCGATCTGCGGGGCTGGAGCCCGATCTAGCGTAGCGGTCGCACAGGATCGCGGTGCGCGGAGTTTCGCGCGCTCAGCCGGGCAGCACATCCCCGCCGGCGGGAGGGCGGGACGGCGCGAAGGGCGTCGAACGCCGTGAGACCAGCAGCAGAGCGCCGATCAGCGTCGTCACCAGCAGCGAAAGGCGAGCGAGCAGCGATGCCGCGATCGCCAGGTCGGCTGGCTGCCCGATGCCGATGAACAGGACGGCCAGCAACCCTTCCTGCACGCCGAGTCCGCTCGGCGTCAGCGGGACGAGCAGGCTCAGCCTGGCGACAGCCAGGGCGCCCAGGATCGGAAGCAGTGCCGCCACGGGGCCGATCGAGGCCACGATCGCGAGGCCCAGCGCCAGGCTGACGGCGTGGAACACCAGGCTCAAGCCGAATCCCGACGCCAGCGTCACGGACCACATCCCGACGCCGTTGGCGGCGGCGCGCACCGAAACCGCTTGCCGCCTCGCGAGGCTGATAGCCGCCGCAGCGACAACCAGCACGATGGCGACGGATCCGGCCATCCACACACCTGCCGGCATGCGCGCCGGGAGCAGGGTCAGGCCGACCACCCCCAGCATGGCCAACGCGGCCGAGCTGACCACCCGCTGCAGGACGATGGGCAGCGCGGCATCGGACCACGGGAGCTGTCCGCGGACCGCCGCGACACGATAGACATCCGACCCGAGGTTGGCTGGCGTCAGCCCACCGATCCCCTGGGCAACGTAGTAGGTGCGGATCGTGGCGGGCCACGAGGGCGCCCAACCGCTGACCCGCGATTGCAGCAGCCGCCAGGTGGCCGCACCGAGCAGATGGACGGCAACCAGCCCGGAGATCGCCGGGAGCGCGATCCGAAGGTCGGCCGTGCCGAGCAGATCGAGGACGCCACCGCCCCCGACCTGCACCAGGACCACGATCAGCAGCGCGGCACCGACGCCCCATCTCACGCGTCGATCCACGCCCCAACGCCACGCCCTGTGCCATCGCTCGTTCATGCGGCGCGCCGTCGTCTGAGCAGCTTGCGGAGGTGGGCCTCGAGGGCCACACCAGACGGCGTCACTGGCTCAATCCCCGCCTCGCGCAACCAGGCGTCGCATTTCGGTGCATACGGGATGGCCGCGATCGGCACGCCGGCACGCGCCGCGAACAGCAGGCTGTGGTAGCGCATGCAGACGGCGGCACTGAAACGGCCGAAGACCGCGAGCGCCATCGACGGCGTCAGATCGGCGCCAAGGACGACGAGCCTGGGCGCGCGTTGCTGCAGCTCCATGCCGAAACCCAGGTCGTCGTGCGTTGCCACCGTCGGGTGCCGGCTCATCGCGACGAAGCAGAATTGGGTCCGCGGCATGCCCCGGACCAGCGACGCGGCGGCCTCCAGCACGGGCTCCCGCAGGCCCTCATTGAGCCCCGTCAGGGCCAGGCCGATGATCGGTCGGGTGGGATCAAGCCCTGCGTCCCTCAGCACTGAATCTGCCGCCACTGGTTCGGCAGGCGCAATCCACGACGAGAGGTCTGGTCGCACCGATACGCGGTCCGGATCGCCCCCCATCCGATCGCGCGACGCCTCGTCGCGAACGCTGACCTCTACCGCCCGCGACGCCAGCCAGTGCAGCGCACGGCGGGCGGACGGCGACATCTCCTCGTCCACACCGATCCCATGGATCGCCACCTGCCGTCCGAGCAACGAGGCGAATACGCCGAAGAACGGCAGGAGTCGGCCGATCGTGCCCATGTCACGCCCGAACAGGCCGCCACCACCGATCAGCACGGATCGGTGGCGCGCGAGCTCGAACGCGGCCCGGTGGATGGGAACGGCGCGCACGCGATGCAGAACGCTTGTGGCAGCGGGCTCGCGCGAGATGACCGACACGCGCCGGTCGCGGCCGATCGCCCCCAGCAGCCCGGCCAGCATCGCCTCGTCGCCAACGTTGCGATACCCGTAGCCGCCGACCACCAGGATCGGCTCACGAAGCGAAGCTCCAATGCGGGGAACAATCATCGGCTCCCCCTCAGTGCCTGCCGCGCCACGGCCGTATCCCGCAGCATCACGGCATACGGTCCGATGCTGCGAGCCAGCACGAAGCCAAGCGCTTCCACCCGCGCACGACGCGCGTCATACGAGGCGTCGCGGGTGAGCACGACGGCTGCGATGCCGTAGGTGTCCCGCAGCGTGCGTGGGCAGAGCAGCCGAAGGCTCGTGGACGAGCGCGCGGACGCTGTCAGGTCGGTGACCAGCAGCCGCACCTCGTTCGACGAGGAGGCGACCCGGAGACCTCCGTCGGGCATTGCTGAGAGCGTGCCCGCGTCGCCGGCAACGACCAATCGGAGGCGAGGCTCGGTGCGGCCCGCCATGGTGAGCGAAAGTTCGGCCTCGGAACCGCGCACGTCGATCCGCGTGATCGCCAGACCCGCGGCCGCGCGCAGGTCGAGCTGTAGACCCCCGATCGGCGCCGCGGTTTCGACGCGCGACGTGATTTCGAGGGTCGCGCCGTTGTCTGTCACGAGAACCGCCTGGCGGAACGAGACCGCGGCCCGCTCGCGCTCACCGTGCCACTCGGACCGGACGCGGATGCTTCCCTCGTTCGCCTCGAGCGTGATCGTTCCCGGCTCGAGCGTCGAAACCGTTGCGAGCGTCTCGCCTGTCGCGCCAAGCACGCGCGTGTTCTCCGTTGCCACGCGCAACGCATCGAGGTACTCGCCGCCGTGATTCATGGCAAGGGTGAAGGCCGTGGGCGGCGTGCCACTCGCACACGGATCGGCATCGGTGAACTTCACGAAGAAGAACGCGTTGACCACGGCCCCCCGGCTCTGCAGGAGTGTGCTGGCGGCGAGGGCGCGCTGCCATTCGTCGGCACGGAAGCTGTAGCGCACGGGGTTGTTGAAGAGGGACGCGCGACCGGTCAGGCCTTCCAACCACTTCCCCTCGCGCACCGGGGCGAGGACCGTCGCGCCCTGCGGCACGGTCCCGTCGACATACTCAGCGACCGCGACCAGGCTGCCGGGATCGATCAACCGATAACCCGCCGCTTCCTCCCGATAGTGGTTCGCTGCGAAGGGAGCGGCGACCACGGCAACTGCGGTGATGGCGACCAGGCTCCAGCCCAAGGGCGCCGGAAGGACAGGCAGGCGCACGAACGACGCGAGCCAGGCCACGACTATCGCCATGCCGCCGGCGGCGGCCACCGCCAGGGGGACGAGCACCGGCGTGACGAACCGCGGGTAATCCGTCGCCGCACTGCCGGCCAACGACCCTGCGAGGAAGACACCCACGCCCGCGATCCAGGCAGCGGTCATCGACCATCGACCGAATGAGCGCCGCGAGGCCTCGACGACGACCCCGACCATGATCGTGATTCCACCCGTGATGACCACGAGTGCCGTGGGCGTGTGGCCGAGTAGGTCGTCAAGCAGCCGGTCTGGACCTCGGTAGTTGAGGCTGGCGGGGTTGGCTGCATAGATTCCGCTGCCGGGAAGGAATGTGGTCAGCCAGAAGACAAGCGCGATGACCCAGGCCACGCCGAGCGGGGCGAGCCGGCGCAGGCGCTCTTGCAATGTGCCCGAGGCAGACGCGGTAGACACCACTGCCACGGCCGTCCCACTTACCAGGGCCATCAAGCCGGTCGCGAGATGCGCGAGAACGGCCAGGACGAGGCAGAGGGCGGTGATCCCCCACCACAGGGGTCGCCCACCCGTCGCGGCCGCGGGGGGGGGGGGGGCGACGCCGAGCGTTCCACAGATCAGTGCACCAGCCTGCAGCAACCCGCCGAACGCGAAGAGGTCCAGGAGCGGCACCGCGACCAGCAGCCCCAGGACCAGGGCCAGCAGCCCCGCTGGCCGGCTGCGCTGAAGCATCGCACCCGCCAGGTAGAGGCTGACTGCGAGGGCCGCCAGCATGAGGCCGCTGAAGGCCTGGACGGCGATCAGCCGGTCCGGCATGAGCCTCTGGAAGGCTCCCAGCAGCATCGGGACAAGGGGCGGGACGGCATTCAGTGGTCGATAGCCCGGGACCTCCTCGCCGAGGAAGCGTCGTGAGGTCATCAGCCACTGCCCGTAGTCGCCGCTCCCAACGGGGGTCGTCAGCTGGACGAGGAAGAGTCCGGCGACCAGGCCGGCCAGGACCAGCAGCGCCACTTGGGCATCGGTCTCGACACGGCGTAGCGGCCGCCACGGCGTGGTCACGATCCGACCTCCAACCGCCGACCAGCAGCCGAGCGGCTGCCCACCAGCTCGCCGTAGATCGTCGCCATCTGATCGGCGACATTGCCCCAATGGCGGCGCCGCGTCGCTGAACGCGCGGCGATGCGCATCCGCTCGCGCAGGTCGACGTCGTCGAGGAGAGTGGCGAGGCATTTCGCCAGGGACGCAACGGTGGGTTCGCAGATCAACCCGTCCACGCCGTCGGTGACTAGGTCACTCGCGGCGCTGTGCGGGCTGCGCGCCACAACCGGCACCAGTCCGCACGCCTGTGCCTCGACGACCGTGATGCCAAACCCCTCACGCACCGATGGGAAGGCGAGGACCCGCGCGGCCTTCATCTCGCGGATGACCCGGGCCGTGTCGACGGTCCCGGTGAACGTGACGCAATCCGCCACTCCCAGGGTGGAGGCCAGCGATTCGAGGGCTGCCCGTTCCGGCCCATCTCCGACGACCAGGCACGTCAGCTCGAGCCGCGCGGCTCGCATCTCCGCGACGGCCTTTAGCAGGAGGTCGACCCGCTTGTCCTCGATGAGACGCCCGACGAAGAGAAGGTCAGCGCCCGCTCCCATCTTCCTCGACGGACGGACCGCCGTGATCGCGGGCAGATCGACCCCATTGCCAACGACCCGAATCCGGTCGTCGGCGGGCAACAGCGCACGCAGCCGGCGAGCCGTGAACTCGGACACCGCAACGATACGGTCACCGAGCGGCGCTGCCCGTGCCTCGAGCCTCTTTGCGGACCGGGCGACTGCCGGACGGTTGGCAAGATAGTCGTCCCAGTGGTCGCCCCAGAACTCGTGCCACGTCGCGACCATCGGGGTACGAGTCAGGCGCGTCGCTGCCCAGGCGGCGTAGAGGGGCAGATACGGGGTCGCCGAGCAGTCGATGACGTCATACCGCTCGCGCAGCAGGTGCGGAACGATGCGGGCCGCAAAGCTCGCCGCCTCGCGCACGGTCCGTTTGCCATCGGCCCCGTAAAAGGTCCCCGGGCGACCAACGCCATGCAGCGTGACGCCCGTCAACGACGGGTCGGGGTCCGCGTCCCAGAAGCGCCAGGTCAGCCAGTGGACGTCGTGATCCTTCGCCAGGCGCGAGGCCAGCTCGTGGTACCGCTTCTCGGCACCACCGCTCAGGTAGGGATACAGCGCGTCATAGACGAACCCGATCTTCATGGGCGGACCGGGATCAGGCTGCGTCCAGGGTCACGACCAGGAATCCCGCCATGCCCATCTCGGCACCCACGATCAGGAGGGTCTGCGCCAGCGCCGCCAGCTGCATGCCGAGCGGTGCCTCGCTGCCCGATGCCCAGACCACGAACAGCACCAGGTCGATGGCCGCACCACCGACCACCAGCACCGCCGCCAGCAGGAGGATGGTCTCGAGCCGGAAATAGCGCCGGTAGACGCGCACCCACGCGTCCTCGGCCAGGAGCCCCTGCGCGCAGCCGTGGATCTTGGCCATCACGCCGAAGACCATCGCGCTCACGCCGATGGCCAGGAAGATGGCCCCGGCAAAGATCGGCTGCCAGGTCAGCGAACCGACGGTCACGCCCTGCGGGGCGGCGAATGAGATGGCGAAGGTCACGATCCCGAGGATCGACATCACGACCCCCGGCAGGGTGAACAGGAAGTCGGGCGCCGCCAGCAGCAGGAAGCGAAGGTGCCGCCAACCGTCGCGGATGGTGTTCAGCTTGCTCTCACCCAGGCGCGCGCCGTAGGGCGCCGGGACCTCGGTGATCCGCAGTCCGGTGCGCACGGCGCGCACGATCATCTCGGACGCCAGCTCCATGCCCCCCGACCTCAGCCGCAGCCGGTCGACGGTGCTCCGACTGAATGCTCGCAGGCCGCTCTGGCTGTCCTTGACTGTCGCGCCGGAGAAGAGGCGGATCAGGAAGTTGATCACCGGCGTGCCGATGTACCGATGGGTCCACGGCATGGCAGCCTCCCCGACTCCGCCCGCAAATCGGTTCCCGAGAACGAAGTCGTAGCCGTTGTCGAGCGGCTCCACCAGTGATGACAGGTCGCTGAAGTCGTAGGTGTCGTCCGAGTCCCCCATCACGATCACCTCGCCGGTGGCCTCGGCGAAGCCGCGGAGGTACGCGTGGCCGTAGCCCGGGGTGGCCTCGTGCACGACCCGCGCCCCGGCCTCCCTGGCAATCTCGGCCGATCGATCGGTCGATCCGTTATCGACCACGATCACCTCGCCGATCCGGCCCGAGGCGGCCAGCCAGCGGCGCGCCTTGGCGACGCAGACGCCGACCGTCAACTCCTCGTTGAGGCACGGCATGACGATGGAGATGCTCGGGTAGGCGACAATCATGGCAGCAGGCACCCTCCGCCGGTGCTTCTGCCTTCGTCAGGCGGGAGACACCGGCGTGCTACGGGGTCTGGATGGGGTCTTGGGGGGG
>JBBEBK010000098.1:5322-6066 GCA_040882375.1 Chloroflexota bacterium | reverse complement strand
CCCCGCCAAGCCGTCAGGGGCAGTCGCCGTACTCGTCGGGCAGAACGTCGCCGTGGCGCAGGTGCGCCGGCAAAGCGTTCACCGAGACGTTGATCATGTGGTACCTGTTCGAGAAATGGCAGACGTCGACTTTCCCGGCATTCCCGCCCGCGGCAGCGCTTGCCACGAAGCCAAGCAGGATGACTGCCGGCAGGACCAGCGTCGCCAGTAGCCTTCGTGCGTTGGACATCGATCGCTCCTCAATACGCTTCGTGTAACCGAGGAGCACCCTACCAGCGGCCTTTCAGGCACCACAAGCCCGACCATCCCCGTACCTTGTTACCGTCCGGGTGGCCGACAGGACTCGCGTTCGAGGGTCAGGTCTGGCTCGTTGAGGGGTGCGGCCGAACGACGCCGGCTACCTCTTGGCGTGTGGCGTCCTCCGCACGATGGCATGACCAAGGATGAGCAGGAGCAGGCCCGCGGCGGTCAGGACACCGGTCGCGGATGGAAGCGAGGTGTCCGGCATTGCGTCGCCACCAGTGCTCACGTGGCCGTCGAGCGTTCCCCCCTCAGGCGTCCCCGGGTCGGTCGCCTCCGGCTCCTCGGCCTGGACTGGCTCCTCGGGCTGAGTGGGCTCTTCGACGTCGGCGGGCTCCACGGCCTGCTCAGCTGGCGACGAGTCCTCCGGCTCCTCGGCTGGCGACGAATCCTCCGGCTCCTCGGCTGGCGACGAATCCTCCGGCTCCTCGGCTGGCGACGAAT
>JBBEBK010000098.1:0-5222 GCA_040882375.1 Chloroflexota bacterium | reverse complement strand
CCTCCGGCTCGGTCACCTCGTCACCGTCGCAGTCCTCGTCGACCCAAAGCACCTTGTTCTTCGATGAATGTGCGCCGTTCGCCTGCCACTCGACGCGGTAGTGCCCAGGATCGAGGGACAGAACATCCGACTGGTCGACGCCATCCCCGCTCGTGTCGTACAGGCCGGACGCAACGGTCGAACCGTCGCCGGTAGGGGCCGAGCTGACGACCGCCCAGCTCCCCGCCTCGTACGTGTCGGCGAAGTGGAAGCCGAGCCAGAAGTCACAGACGTGCGGATCGTTGTCATTCGCATCGGTCTCGAGGCCGGTATCGGCGTCATGGACCTTCACTGTCCCGGAATTGGCCGCTCCACCACCGCCACCGTTGCCTCCACCCCCGTTGCCGTTGTTGGCACCGAGCACTGGGCTGAGCGACAGGAGCAGCGAGAGACCGAACACGGCAGCGGCAGCGGCCACGAAGGAGGCCCGCGCGTGCCGGACGGTCGGTCGCCGGCGGTTGAAGGTCGTAGATGCGGTCGGGTCGGACATGGACGGAAGCGTGGCGGCTACCTCGTCATCGGGCCATGACGAGGTAGTACTTCCGACGGATCAGGCGTGCTGGGCCGACGTCACCTAACCGACCAGGTTCGGTCTGGTGCAGTACTCGAGGAGTACATTCGACGCGACGCCTGAGGTGGAGGAGGAGTCCGCGTGACCAGGTTCGTAACCGAGACAACTGCGCTCCTGGCGCGCACGCCGGAGATCCTCCGCACCCTGCTCATCGGCCTGCCAGATGCCTGGACCGATACACCCGATGTCGCCGATGGCTGGCGCCCGCGGGACGTGGTCGGGCACCTGATCACCGGCGAAGAGACGGATTGGCTGGTCCGCACGCGACGGATTCTCGAGCACGGAACCTCGCTGCCGTTCGACCGCTTTGAACGCTTCGCCATGCTTGAGCGCGACGCCGCCATCCCACTCGATGACCTGGTCGGGCAGTTCGCCGCACTCCGCACCGCGAATTTGGCCGCGCTGGCCGAACTGGTTGAAGACGACGATCTCGATCGGCGCGGGATGCATCCATCGCTGGGCGAGGTCACCCTGCGGGAGCTGCTGGCGACCTGGGCCGTGCACGACCTAGACCACATCGCCCAGATCTACGCCGGCCTCGCCGGCTCGCACGACGGCGACGTCGGCCCCTGGAAGGCTTACCTCGGGATCCTCTTGCGAAGGGATGACCCGTCAGCCGTCGCCGACTAGGGCCCACACCGCCACCCAGCCGACCGCACCGCCTGGCTGATACGTGGCCGATACGCAGCCGATAAGCGGCTGCCTGCATGATGGGTTGCCGGGCGCATCCAAACCAGTCGACGTATGGGGAAGGGGAACTCGGTGGGTCGAATCACAGCTGTCTCTCTCGCATTCGCGCTCGCGCTCACTTCAACCGCATCAGAAGCAGCGGCAGGCGGTTCGGGAACTCCACCGGCACAGGACCGCCCCGACCGGAACCCGCACGATTCCAACGGATCCCTGGCCCGGGCTGTCGAAGCCATGCAGCGATCTGGGCACGGTCAGGCCGCCATCGACGGAATGCTGGCCAGCGAATTCGGATGGGTGCGCGTGTCGGATGATGAGCCCCAGCTTGCGCTGTTCGCCAGCGAGAACTCTGACGTCGACATGAGGAAGCCGACGATCTACTACAACACTCAGATGGGACGGTACGAGGCCTCCGCCTGGTTCTTCTGGAGGAACTGTGGCGGCGAGCGATGCTGGAAGCAGGACCTTCCGTTCTTCGGCACGTCCATCGGCGGATATGACGGGTTTGGCCTTTCAATGTCCAAGCTCGTCAACCGCAAGGCGCAGTCGTTCTACGTTTTCACGGAGACCGGGGTCATGGCCAGCTATCCCAATCCGTGGGACGCGGAGGACTCCGGCGCGACATTCCGCAACCAGGACAAGATCGCCGGCCCCGGTCAGCAATACAACTGGGATCATGGGCTGCTGGTCTATTCGTTCCAGCTCAGACTGGGCTGTCCGAAGGGCAACTACAAGGCCAAGACCAAGCTGGGCCACACGTGGTCCAGCGCCGGGGTGAGCAACATCCAGGTGACGACGTCGGGCGTCAGCATCTCGTTCACCAGCTCCGACGGATACTGGCAGGCAACAAACCCGGTCCCTGGCAACGATTGGTACCCGTGCGGCACATAGGCATTGCGGCCATTCGAGCAGTGCTGACACTGGTGCTTGGGGTAGCTGGCTGCGCATGGCCGTCCCCCAGTCCGATGCCGCTCGGCTACGACTACATCCGCGACATCAGCGTGGAGGCGGCAGTCGCCTGGTTCGAGGAACGGACGCTTAAGTGTCTCGGTCCGAATCAGCCGACCCCCGACCTCGCCGAGTGGCACTGCACGCATGAGTTCATGGATGGGACCACGATCGAGGCTCGCATCATCGGTGACCGGCAGGGCGTGGCCCAGATCATCGGGATCGCCAGCGGGCTGAGCGCCGAGGACTCAGCCGGATACCTGGGTCCAACCGCGGCTGGAATCGCCGTCGATGAATCCGAGCACGATGCGCTGTCGCTCTGGGCACACCAACGTGCAGTCGGCGGCGGCCTGCGTGTCTTTGGTCATGGAGTGGTCGTGCAACTCCAGCCGCATTCCGCGCACCGGGCGATATCGATCACCGCCTCATAGGGGTGCCGATGCGTTCGCGATCGTCCATCCTCGGGGCTCAGGCGAGGATCAGCGGTAGGTTACTCGCCAGGTCCCAGATACCCACGGCGACCAACGCCGTGCCGAGCACGAGCTGGAGCGGCCGCTCAAAGCGCACCACCGCACGAGCCAGCTGCGCGCCCTGCGCCTGTCCCACGGTCCCCAACAGGAAGAGCGGCAGTCCGAAGCCGATGCCGAAGACCGCGAAGAAGAGAAGCCGGCCGACCGCGTCGCCGATGGTCAGGCTGAAGGCAAAGATGCCCACCAGGAAGGGACCGCTGCACGGGATCGCGATGGGTGCAAAGAGGAGGCCGTAGCCAAAGGCGCCCACCATCGGTCCCCCTCGACCCAGCGCGGCCGGCGACGGCTGCGGCAGCCTGGCGAACGGGTTGATCCCAACCAGCAGGAGCAGTCCGAGACCGATGAGCAGCAGGTCGGCAGCCGGCAGGACAATCCGGTTGAAGTCGCCGAGCGGGACGGCCAGGGCTGCAATGAGACCGCCGATCAGCAGCATGCCGGTGACCACCCCCGCCCACACGAAGAGCGCTGCCACGCCGGGCGGAAGGCGAACGCGCCCTGTGCCGAGAGGTCCAACGGCCGTGGATGTCACGAGTGCAGTGTTGCTGGTCAGGTATGCCAGGAACGCCGGATAGAGCGGCAGGATGCAGGGCGTGATCGTCGCACCGATGCCGGCAAACAGCGCGCCAACGTAGACCTCCATCGTCGTCGAGGCTTGCTAGCCGGCGCCCAGTTCGGTCACGAGCTCCTCGGCGCTCCGCACTCGCCCAAACTCGAGCGCCCTGACCCGCCCGTCGGTCCCGATGACGAACGTGGGGGTCGACGGCGGGTTCGTGACGCCAAATCCGTAGGCATCGGTCAGAAGCTTGACCAGCTCGGCATCGGCCATGGCGAAGCGCCAGTCGAAGCCCTCCCCCTCGGCGTACCTGGCGAGGTCATCGGGCCGCTCGTTGGGATCGACGTCAATGCCGACCGCATGGAAGTCCGCCGATCCATGGGCCCGGACCACCTCGCGCTGCTGGGCCAGGCATGTCGTGCACCAGATAGCGATCGTCTCGAGCAGCACCGGCTTGTCGCTCGCCAGTTGACGCAGCGTGAACGCGTCCCCAGACCTGACGTCGATCAGCTCGTGGTCCAGGATCGCGCGGGTGGAGGCGGCGCCGAGTGGCGCCGCCGTGCCACCGGCGTTGGGCTGCGGCGTGCCGGCCGAGCAGGCAGTCAGCAGCAGAAGGAGCGCGGCGAGGACAAGCGAGATCGAGCGGATCACGTGCGCATTGTGCGGGAATCGCTCGTACGGAGCAGTAAGCGGGACCACGTCAGCGCGTATTGCCTCGGCTAGACGTCGTCGGGCCAGACCCGGAATTCCTCGCCGAAGGCGGCAAAGCCGAACCAGTACGGCGTGTCCACCTGGAGTCGTTGGAGCCGCTCCCCTGCGAGCGGGCCGTCGGTCGCCTCACCGAGCGTGTTCCATTCCGTTCCGGACTCGGCATCGAGGAGCGCACCTCCGATCAGCTCGAATGACAGCTCGGCACCATCCCGCCTTCGGTCGAAGGCGACTACCGTTCCCACGTCGTGGCCCTGCGCGAGGAGGTGGTTCCCGAGCGCGGTCCGGACGCCGGCCTGCCACCAGACGACGACCGGCACGTCGCCGATCTCGAGCTCCACCAGTCCACCGGCGGCCGCCAGGCGCAGGAAGGGGAAGACTACCGTCTCGCCGTTCACGCTGACCACGGCGACACGGTCCTTCGGATCAATACAGCCCGGGGCCTCGTCGCACGCCAGGAGCTCGACCCGCTTGAAGAACGGGTTGCGCTCCGCAACGTCCCAGCCGGGATACGGATTCTGTCCGTAGGGACGGTCGTGGCCGGTGGCCCGATCCAGCACGCCGGCATCGGGGTGGGCCCCCAGGAAATCGGACCAGGCCACCAGGCTGGACGGCAGGATCTCGAGGTGTCGCCCGGCGTGAACGCCCACCAGGCCGACGCCCGTCGCCTGCTGCCACCACGACTCGGTTTGGCGGTCGTACATCACCTGGTCGCTGCGCCGCAGGTACCCGGTGACACCAAACTCGAGTGTCTCTCCGTCGAGGCGTCGGTCGAAGACCACCGCGGTGTGGCAGAGCGGGCAGAAGGTAACCGCGATCGGCTCACCCTCCAGCACGTCGTTGACGATCTCGTGCCACAGCAGGATCTGGAGGGGATACGCCCGCCATGCGCCCTCCCGCTCAACGGCGATGACCGGCTCCTCGCCTTCGATCCAATCCACCTCGGAGGCCGGCACGAATACCGGTGCCTGGAGCGCAGGGATGGCGTCCCGCCACGGGAGGGCGCGGACGAAATCCTGCGGCGACACGTGATCGGCGAGGCGGGTGAAATCCGTCTTCCAGGGCTCGACGTCCGGCGGCTCTGACGCGGATGGCAGGGCCGTTACGGGCTCACGTGTGGGCGGCGATGCCACAGTGCAGGCAGCCAGCAGCAGCGCCCCGATGATGGCCAGGCGGCCACCGCCTG
>JBBEBK010000097.1:0-3343 GCA_040882375.1 Chloroflexota bacterium | reverse complement strand
GCGGCGGCGGCATCAGGTCCCACTGCGCTTCCGCGAATGAAGGCGGCCGTCCGCTCTCCACACCCGGCTCCAAGGGCGAGAGAGGCCGACAGCTCGGCGTGATGCAGGTGGAGGTAGAAGGGGTAGCGTCGCGACGCGGGATCGGGCGACGCCAGACGCTTCAGCAGCGCCGGCGTCAGCGCTTCGAGCAGGACTGCGCCGACCCGCTGCCAGAGTCGCATCCGGCGCCCCTTGGCGGAATCGTGGAGCAGCGCCGCGGCCAGCAGCTCGGGGTCATCGCGGCCGGCGGCCAGGAGGCGGCCCATCACGTCGAGCCCGTGCCGGCGGTCGGGGGTGGGCATGCCCTCGAACAGCTGCCAGGCACCGGCGGGCAGGATGCTGCGCGCGCGCGCGACCTCGTCCGGATCGACCCGGGCGGTGACATGCCCGAAGAACTGCCCGACCCTATGCAACGCCGGTACCGATCATCGCTCCGGCGATCGAGCTGGCAACCCCGAACAGCCACTGCAGCGGGCCGCCGGTTGGCCCGTAGGAGAAGACAACCAGGGCGAGCAGCACCAGGTATCCAAATTGTGCGTAGCGCTGCACCACGAACTGCTGACGTGGCGGCAGGAGCGGCAGCATCACGTTGTAGCCGTCGAGCGGTGGAATCGGCAGCAGGTTGAAGAACCCCAGGAGCACGTTGAAGTAGACGATCGAGGCGAGCACCAGCCGGACGAAGTCCTGCTCGAGCAGGCCGACCGCGTCGAAGCCACGGAAGACGACCGCGAAGACGGCCGCCATGGCGAAGTTGGCGATCGGTCCTGCGCCGGCCACGATGGTCATCCCGATCGGGCCTGGTCGCAGCGCGTAGCCGTTCACCGGCACCGGCTTGCCCCAGCCGAAACCGGCGATCAGGAAGAAGAGCGCCCCCACCGGCTCGAGGTGTCGCAGCGGGTTGAGGCTGACCCGGCCAAGTGCGCGGGGACGGTGATCACCGAGCGCGTCGGCGAGCGCCGCGTGGCTGAACTCGTGGAAGGTGATCCCGATCACCAGGGCAACCAGGATCCCGGTGATAACCGGCAGGGAGGCGTTGGAGAGCAGCACCTACGCCAGCTCCGGCAGCAGCTCACGCAGGATCGCCAGGAGTCGGGCGGCGCCGATCGGTCCCATGGCCAGCACCTCTTCGTGGGTCACCTCGCCGACCATCTCCGGGGTCGCCTTGTTGGTGACCAGGCTGAAGCCAAGCACCCGCGCGCCGTGATGGCGCGAGACGAGCAGCTCGTGAACGGTCGACATGCCGACCGCGTCCGCGCCCAGGGTACGCAGCATGCGCAGTTCGGCGCGGGTCTCGTAGCTGGGGCCTGACAGCATGAGGTACACCCCCTCGCGGAGGGTCACGCCTGCGCGCTGCGCCGCAGCTCGCGCGCTGGCCCGCAGGGGCGCGTCGAAGGCATCGGTCATCGGTAGAAAGCGCGGCCCGAAGCGGTCCAGGTTCGGACCACTGAGCGGGTTGTCGCCCGACAGGTTGATGGTGTCGGCGATCAGCATCACGTCGCCCGGATCGAACTCCGGGTTGATCCCGCCCGATGCGTTGGTGAGCACGACGGTCTTCACACCCAGGCTCAGGCAGGCGCGCAGCAGGAGGGACGCCTGGCGATGCGACCAGCCCTCGTACGGATGCGCTCGTCCGGACAGGATCAGGACCGGGATGCCGGCAGCATGTCCGGCCACGAGCTCGCCGGCATGTCCGGCGACCGCCGCGGTCGGAACGTGCGGGATCTCGCCGTACGGGATCCGCAGCTGCGCTCCGGGGTCCAGCAGCTCCACCACGTTGCCAAGGCCCGAGCCGAGCACGAAGGCGAGGCGCGGAGCCTCGAGCCCCGGAATGGCGGCGAGCCGCTCACCTATGGCGGATGCGGCTTCGCCGATGCGGCGCTCGAGCTCTTCCCCGTAGATCCCGTCGGAGAGGGAGCGGCGGGGCTCCTCCACCTACATCCGCCCCAACAGGTCGCGCTTCTTGGCCTCGTACTCCTCCGGCGTGATGAGGCCCTTCTCAACCAGTGTGGCCAGGCTCTCGAGCGTGGCGGCCAGCTGCTCCCCCGGGGACGCCGCGACCGGCGTGGCAGGGGCTGCGGCGGGTGCAGCGCCCGCCTCGGCAACGGGGGCGTGGCTCATCGGTACCTCTGCGACGCGATCGGTCCCGGCGCGCGGTGCCATCGGCTCGGCGCGCTGCATCTGGGGCATCACCGCGGGCGACTGCATCCGCGACGGAGGCGCGAGGTCAGGCCGCTCGAGCTTTTCCTTCTGGTTGAGCATGGTGATCTTGAACTTCACCGGCTCGGCCAGCATGTTGTAGTCCTGGATGCCGGCCGATTCTTCTGCCGCGGTCAGGATGTCGAGCATGCCGTAGTCGAAGATGCGGCCCAGCCAACTCTGGGTCAGGTGCGCATCGTTGATCTTCTCCAGGCTCGAGTCGGCCATCTCCTTGTTGAAGATCCCCTCGGCCTTGATCAGGCGACGCGTGGTGACCAGGTACTCCTGGTTGCGCCAGGACCAGACCTTGAGACCGATCCAGGCCAGCGACACCAGCAGGACCGCCAGCGACACGATCTGCAGGAAGCCGCGCAGCGTCCAGTCATCCCCCGAGGTCTGCCAGATGAGCACGGCGAAGGCGAGGATGGCGCCGATGACGAAGGCCCATGTCTGCGCCAGGATGGCGAACCAATGCTGACGACTCTCGAAGACGACCTCCTCGCCGCGGCTGAGGAGATTCTTGGCGTAGCTCATTCGGGCGACTCCGCTACTGGTCGGGCTGCTGCTCAGGCTCGTGGATGCGCCCGCGCGTAGACCTCGCGGAGGCGCTCTCCGGTCAGGTGGGTGTAGAGCTGGGTGGTGCTGATGCTAGCATGGCCGAGGAGCGTCTGGACCACCCGAAGATCGGCTCCCCCCTCCAGCAGATGCGTCGCAAAACTGTGCCGGAAGGTGTGTGGAGTGACGCGCGCGGCTATCCCCGCCACGCGTGTCCAGCGACGCACCAACTGCCAGACCGCCTCGCGCGCAAGCCGCGTCCCGCGTCGGCTGACGAACACCGCCGCGGTCGGCCGACCAGCCGTCCATTCGCCGCGCGGGCCCGCAAGGTAGCGATGCAGCCGCTCCCGGGCCTCCTCCCCCATCGGAACCCTGCGCTCCCGGTTTCCCTTGCCGATCACTCGCACCTGCAGCCCCGGCAGGTCGAGGCGGTCGGTGTCCAGGCCGGTCAGTTCGCTGGCGCGCAACCCGCAGGCGTACAGCAGCTCCAGGATGGCCCGGTCGCGGATGCCGATCGGATCGTCCGACGGCGGCGCCTCGAGGATGCTGGCGA
>JBBEBK010000096.1:0-3393 GCA_040882375.1 Chloroflexota bacterium | reverse complement strand
GCGCTCATGGCATCGTCGTAGTGCTGCCCGGTGTGTACCAGCAGCTCGTCGTGCGAACGCCGCAGGGCCCGACTCAGCGGCGCCGCCTTGATGAACTGCGGCCGCGCCCCCACCACGGTCAGAACTCTCATCCTCCGGCCTCGCCGCGGCGCGGCGGGAAGTGCGTCCCGCAGCGGGGGCAGGGGCCATGAAAGGGAGCGCCGTCGCCGTCATCGCGCAGTGGCTGGCCGCACGGGCAGGCACTCCCCACCCGGCGCGCAGGGTTCCCGACCGCCAACTCGTAGTCGGCGAGGTTCCGCGTCACCACGCTTCCCGAGCCGACCATCGCCCAGCGACCGATCGTCACGCCCGGCAGGATGGTGCTGTTGGCACCCAATGCCGCCCCGGCGCGGACCAGCGTGGGGCTCACCTCCCAATCGGCATCGGTCTTCAGGCTGCCGTCCGGGTTCACCGCCCGCGGCACCTTGTCGTTGGTGAAGCACACGTGCGGACCGATGAAGACACCGTCCTCCACGGTCACCCCGTGGTAGGCACTCACGTTGTTCTGGATCTTCACCCGGTCGCCGATGACGACCCCGGCGTCGATGTAGACGTTCTTGCCGATAACGCATTCCGACCCGATATGCGCGCCCTCGCGCACCTGTGCACCGTTCCAGATACTCGTGCCGCTGCCGATCGAGGCGGTGGCTGCCACATCGGCGCTCGGGTGGATGCGCGCAGGACGGTTGTTCATGCGTGCTCCTTCGGGACCGTGATTGTACGCATCAGCCGTGGCCTCGCGGCACGGCGGACTCGGCCAGGAGCTCTCGCAGGCGCGGCAGCGCATTCGCGACCGCGCGACCACGATGCGAGATCGCGTCCTTCTCCGTCTCCGGCAGCTCGGCCGTGGTGACGCCGCTCGGGAGCAGGAAGACCGGGTCGTAGCCAAAGCCGCCCTGGCCCCGCCGCTCGGTGGCCAGGGCCCCTTCGACCACGCCGCTGAAGAGCTCGACGCGAGGGGCGCGGGGCGTCCCGTCGGGGCCGGTTTCGGGGACCGCCAGCGCCAGCCAGCAGACCATCCGGGCTCGTCGGTCCTCCGCGCCCGCGACCGCCTCCAGCAGCTGGTCGGGGTCGCCACCGGTCCGGCCGAAGCGAGCGCTGTGCACACCCGGGCGCCAGTCGAGCGCCGCCACCTCGATCCCGGAGTCGTCGGCGAGGGCCGGAAGCCCGGACGCGCGACAGTAGGCGACCGCCTTGACCGACGCGTTCTCGGCGTAGCTGTCGTGCGGCTCGGGCACGTCGAGGAGGAGGCCCAGCTGTTGCGGCGTCACGACGCTCCCGGAGATCTCGCCGAGGAGTCGAGCGAACTCGCGCTGCTTGCCGACATTGGTGGTGGCCAGCAGGAGCCTGCTCACTCGGACGCGGGAGCCTCGATGGCGGCTTGCTGGAGCTCGAAGAGCTGGCGGATCCCGCCACCCGCGAGGTCGAGCAGCTGGTTCATGTGCTCGCGGCTGAAGGAGTGCTGCTCACCGGTCCCCTGCACCTCGATGAATCGGTCGTCATCGGTCATGACCACGTTGAAGTCCACCTCGGCGGTCGAGTCCTCCGCGTAGTCGAGGTCGAGCAGCAACTGTCCGCCGGAAATCCCCACGCTAACGGCCGCGACCTTGCCGACCAGCAACTGCCCCATCCCGAACTTCGTGAGGGCGCGTGCCAGGGCGACATACGCGCCGGTGATGCTCGCCGTGCGCGTTCCGCCGTCCGCCTGGATCACGTCGCAGTCGAGCGTGATCGTCCGCTCGCCGAGGCGCGGCAGGTCGATGCACGCGCGCAGCGATCGCCCGATGAGGCGTTGGATCTCATGGGTTCGCCCCCCGATCCGCCCGGTTTGCGCCTCGCGCTGGCTGCGCTCGGCCCCCGCCCGGGGCAGCATGCTGTACTCCGCGGTGATCCAGCCCTTCCCCTTGCCGCGCATCCAGCCCGGAACCCGATCCTCGATGGTGGCGGCACAGATGACCCGGGTGTCGCCCACCCGGATGAGGACCGATCCCTCGGCAAACTTGAGGTAGTCGGGCACGATCTTGACCGGGCGCAACTGGTTGACAGCGCGCCCCTCGGCGCGACGGGATGCGGCAATGGAGGTCATGACACCGATTCTACCCGCCGCGCCCTCCGATGCGGCTCGCCCGGCCGGGGTTGGGATGCGCTACCGTCAGGCATAAGCCATGCGTCCCCTTCGCCTGCTGGTCATCAGCGCCCGGTATCCAACCGCCGACCGTCCTGCGGCGGGCGCGTTCGTCCGTGACCGCCTGGCCGACCCGGCGGTCGCAGCGACGGTGATAGCACCGAGCAACTACGAGCACGGCGGATGGCGCCGCTACCGTTCGATGACCTGGGCGGCGCTGGTGCGGCGCGGGCGCTTTGACGGGATCGAGGGCCACTTCGTGGTGCCCGCCGGCGCGGTGGCGCTGCTGGCAGCCCGGGCCCGCCGCCTGCCGCTGGTGGTCTTTGCGCATGGCAGCGACGTGCGAGAGATCGCCCACCGTGGCCGAGCGATGCGCTGGCTGGCGCGCCGGGTGATCCGCGGTGCCGACGCGATCATCGCCAACTCGGAGGACACGGCGGTGCGGGTACGTGCCCTCGGCGGCGATGCCGTCGTCGTCCCGCCGGGCGTCGACCGCGCGCGCTTCGTAGTGCGGCCGCGTCCTGCCGTGCGCCGGGTCCTCTACCTGGGCGGCGCGATGCCGTCGAAGGGGATCGCAACCGCCCGCGCATTGGCCGACACGCTGCTCGGCCCCGGCATTCGCGAGATCGACCCAGAGGAGGTGCCGGAGCTGATGACCTCGCACGACGTGGTGCTGGTCCCGTCGCAGGCGGAGGGGTTCGGTCTCGTCGCCGCGGAAGCGATCGTCGCCGGCCGCTGGGTCGTGGCCAGCGACGTCGGGGGTCTGCGGGACGTGGTGACTGACGGAGTCAACGGAACGCTGGTCGGCGACGGTAACTTCGCGAAAGCCCTCTCGGGGGTACCGGACTACGATCCGGCCGCGGTGGCGTCAACCGCCGAACGCTTCGCAATCGAACATGCCTGGAAGGCCTTCGGTGAGATCTGGCGCAACGTGCTCGCTCGCCGCGGTCAGCTCAGGACGGTGGAGGATGACTCCAGAATCCAATAACCCGCCCAGATCCCGTTGATGATGTGCAGGTAGGACAGCCCATTGATGATTGCCCGCGCGTCTGCCGACGCAGTCGACCATCGGCTCAGGGTGGCAGCTTTCATACCGGTGACGTTGCCGGCGCCGTCGAATGTGTACCCGACATAGGTGCCGGCGGCGAAGGTAACGGTGCGCGCCGGTGAGAAGGTGGCCGGGGTCGCCGAATACAGGAACAGCGCGCTCGACTCTTTCAGCCAGTAGC
>JBBEBK010000095.1:0-3426 GCA_040882375.1 Chloroflexota bacterium | reverse complement strand
AGATCCGCTCGGCCGAGACGACCGGCCTGGCCAAGGTGGAGATGAGCTACATCGGTGGCTAGGCCGTCAGCTCCGGTCGAGGCGCTCCACCATGGTGCGGATCTGAGGCGCCCAGTTCCCGGAGGGCGTGCCAGCCATCGCAAGTCCCAGCAGGAAGGTGGTCAGAGGAGCGGCGATGCGCTCGCTGCGGTGCGCGGCCACGCGGGCAAGATCGAGCAGCGCCTCGCGGTCATCGGCGCTCAGCGAGGCCCGTAGGTCCGGCAGCTCTGCGGCGAACCGCGCCAGCCAGGCGTCCACGCTCATCGCATTCGAGACATCATTCATCGCCGGCTCACTCCCATGCATCGTTTGCGGGAGAGTACGCCCAGAGGAGAACTAGTGCGAGAGGAACTGACCGCAGCCGTGATCGCGGGCGGAACGGCGCGCAGGATGGGCACGGACAAGCGCCTCATCCTCGTCGACGGTGTCCCCCTCCTCGCCCGTTCGGTGGCCGCCGTGGCGCGGGTCGCAGGCGAGGTCCTGGTCGCGACGACGCCTGACCACCCGCTGCCGGTCGAGCTCCCCGACGTCCGGATCGTCGTGGATCGCGTCACCAACGGCGGACCCCTGGCTGGCATCGAGGCAGCCCTGGCTGCGGCCTCGCATCCGCTGGTGCTGGTGGTCGCCGCTGACATGCCCTGGCTCGCCGAGCCACTGCTCGAACTGCTGGTCGCTGGCGCCCGGGATGCGAAGGATGCGGACGCGATCGCCATACAGTCCGATCGAGGCCTTGAGCCGATGCTCGCCGTCTACCGCAAGACCGCCTTGCGCACGCTCACTGCCCTGGTCGATCGCGGCGAGCATCGTGTCGGCCGCCTCCTGGAGCTGATTGACACGGTTGCCGTCCCGCCGCACGACTGGCGCCAGGTGGACCCAGATGGGCGTTCGCTGGTCAACCTGAATACGCGCGAGGACCTCCACCTCCGGTAGGCCCAGCACATAGCCGAAATGACACCCTCTTGGTAGGCCATTCGGCCCTGTCGAGCAGGTACGGCCGGCAGCCACAGTGCGCGAATAGATCGAAGGCGGTGGAGGCGCCATGGCCATAGGCCCGGTATCCCGTCGGGAGCTGTTCAAGCGAGCCGCTGCGGGCGCGGTCACGGGTGCAGTGGTCGCCCACACGGCGGTCGCTGACGCGACGACACCGGTCCGCAAGCACCACTGGGGCATGGTCATCGACACGCGGCGATGCGTCGGCTGCGAGGCCTGCGTCATCGCCTGCAAGATCGAGAACCAGACCCCTCCGGGCGTCTACTACACGGTCGTGACGAAGGAGCCGCTGCCGGGGGCGCACAACGATCGGCCCGTGTTCATGACCAAGCCGTGCTTCCACTGTGACGAACCGCCGTGCGTGCCGGTCTGCCCGGTGAACGCCACCTACAAGCGGAAGACCGACGGGATCGTGGTCGTGGACTACGACCGCTGCATCGGCTGCCGCTACTGCATCGCAGCCTGCCCGTACGCTGCGCGCTACTACGACTTCGGTGACGACTACGAGCTCAGCCCGCTGGCCGGCGAGACGGTCTCACCGGAGTACAGGCAGTACCGGCCACGCGTTCCCGGAAGCTCACCTGTCGGTAATGTCCGAAAGTGCACGTTCTGCCTGCATCTTCAGGACGAGCAGGGCGAGTACGACCGCGAGGAAGGTCGGTGGCCCGCCTGTGCCAAGACGTGCCCCGGGCACGCCATCATGTTCGGCGACCTCGACGACCCTGAGAGCGAGGTCGCGACGATCCTGCGCGAGCGCAACGCGGTCCGCCTCAAGGAGGAGCTCGGGACCGAGCCCTCCGTCTTCTACCTGCTCTGAGGAGGCCAGCAATGATGCTCAAGCGTGTCTTCTGGGCCGTCGGGCTCTTCGGCCTCTTCGCATTCGCGTGGGCCATCTACGTCCGGTTCTTCGTCCACCCCGACGCCTCGAATCTTGGCTCCGTGGTGCCGTGGGGTCTGCACGTCGCGCAGTACATCTACTTCGTGGGGCTCTCGGCGGGCTCGTTCCTCATCTCTTCGCTGGTCTATGTCTTCGGCATGAAGCGGTTCGAGCCGATCGGCCGCCTGGCCGTCTTCACCGCCATCGTGACCCTGATCCTGGCCCTGCTCACCATCGGGCTGGACATCGGCCATATCGAACGCTTCTGGCACGTCTTCATCTTCGTCAACCCGACCTCGCCGATGGCCTGGATGATCTGGATGTACTCGATCTACATGGTCCTGCTCTTCGTGGAGTTCTGGTTCCTGATGCGGCGTGACCTCGTCGTCGCGTCTCGCCAGCCGGGATGGCGCGGACCGGTATCACGGATCCTGGCGCTCGGCGGTCGGGACGCGAGCGACACGAGCCTCGCGCGCGACATGAGCGTCGTGAAGGTCGCTGCCACGATCGGGGTGCCGCTGGCCATCATGTTCCACGGTGGCGTCGGCGCCCTGTTCGGTGTGCTGGCCAGCCGGGACTATTGGCACACCCCGCTCTTCCCGGTCATCTTCATTGTCGGGGCCCTCGCATCGGGCGGTGCCGCGCTGGTCGTGGCGAGCGCCATCTTCCAGGAGGGCTGGAAGGCGCACCGCGAGATGATCGTCGATCTCGGTCGGCTCGTGCTGGGCTTTCTCCTGCTCGATATCGGTTTCCAGATCTCGGAGATCCTGATCGGGCTCTACGGCGCGAATCCCGGATACCTCGCAGCCATCTCCCTCGTCGTCGCCGGACCCTACTGGTTCGTCTTCTGGGTCGTCCAACTCGGGTTCGGCATGGGCGTCTCCCTGATCTGCCTGGCGACGCCGCTCCGCCGCGATCCACGCGCGGTGGTCGTTGGCTGCGCCGCGATCGTCATCGCCTTCGTCGGCGTACGACTGAACATCGTGCTGCCCGGCATGTCCCCCGAGGAGGTCCGCGGCCTGACCGAGGCCGTCAGCGATCCCCGAGTGACGAGCGACTACTTCCCGTCCGCCTGGGAATGGATCCTGTCATTCGGGATCGCAGCGGTTGGCCTGGTGATCTTTGGTCTGGGGGAGATATTCCTTCCGCTGAGCCATCATCTGACGCGTCCGGCAGAGCAGGGTTGAGGAGATGACGATGAAACAGGACGTCACGCGACGCCGCTTCCTCAAGACCATGTCGGCTATCGGCGGCGGGGCGGCCGGCGCAACCGTCACGGCTGCCACGGCTGGCGTCGTCCGCGGTGCAGACGGGCCCGCGCCGGGGTCGGCCGACCTCGAGCGGCGCTTCGGCCGCGATGCCGGCGAATGGATCGCCTCGTGCTGCAACGCCTGCGGTGGGCAGTGCGGGATCATGGCGCACGTGGTGGAGGGCAAGGTCGTCAAGATCGAGCCAAACCCGTGGAACCCGAACAACTACTCGAACATCTCGACCGACTTCTTCGCCGACTACGACCCGGC
>JBBEBK010000094.1:0-3492 GCA_040882375.1 Chloroflexota bacterium | reverse complement strand
CCGGGGCCGCTGGCGGGCTGCTCGAGCTGCGGCCGGCCGACCCGTCGCTCGGCCACGTGGCGGAGGTTGTGGGGGTCGAGACCGGCCCGCTCGATACGCTGCTGAAGGGCGGTCTGACGCCGGTCGTGGCACCGATCGGGTCCATCGCCGGGCGCCTCTACAACGTGAACGCCGACGCGGTTGCCGGCGCCATCGCCGGCGCACGCGGCGGGCGCCTGGTGCTGTGTACCGATGTGCCCGCCGTCCTGCGCGCTGGCCAGCCGGTCAGCGAGCTCGACCTCGACGCCGCGCAGCAGATGCTCGATAGCGGCGAGGCAGATGCCGGGATGCGCCCCAAGCTGCGCGCCGCCATCGCCGCGTCCGGGGCGGGCTGCGAGGTCATCATCATCGATGGGCGGTCCACCGCGCAGGTGGAGGCGGCCCTCATCGGCCGGTCGGTCGGAACGGCCATCGTCGCGCCAGGTATCGGCGCCGTCAGGGAGGTGTCATGAACAGCAGCTCGACCCGTCGCGAGGTGATCCGCCAGATGGTGGCCACCGGTCGCTTCCACTCCCAAGTCGAAATTGTCGCGGCGCTCGCCGAACGGGGCATCACCGCCACCCAGGCCACCGTCTCGCGCGACCTGGCGACCCTGGGCGCGCTGCGCGGGACCCGGGGTGGATCGGTCGCCTACCTGCTGCCGGACGACGTGCTCGGCGTGCCGGAGGCGACGGGCCTCGACCGCCTGCAGCGCCTGATCGCCGACCTGCCACTGATCATCGACGAGGCGCCGCCGCTGCTGGTGCTGCGCACCGCCCCCGGTGCTGCCCACGTCATCGCCTCGGCGATCGACCTCGGCTTCATGCCGGGCGTGGTCGGCACCGTCGCCGGCGACGACACGATCTTCGTCGCCTGTCGCGACAGCGCATCCCTCCACAGGCTCCGCGCCCAGCTCGAGTCGCTGCGGGGCGTCGCCTCCCTTCCCGCTGAACCGATGAGGACCACTCCATGACCGATACCGTCGTGCTCGCCTACTCCGGCGGGCTGGACACCTCCGTCGCGGTGCCGTGGCTGCGCGAAGCGTGCGGCTACGACGTCGTGACCCTGACCGTCGACGTCGGCGGCGGCGGCGACCCGGCACCGATCCTGGCGCGCGCCCTGGCCGGCGGCGCGAGCGAGGCGCTGGCCGTCGATGGCCGTGACGTCTTCGTCAGCGACTTCGTGTGGCCCGTCCTGCAGGCCGGCGCCCGATACCAGGGGGTCTACCCACTGGCCACGGCCGTCGCCCGGCCGCTCATCGCGCGCCTGTTGGTCGAGACGGCGCACCGCGTCGGGGCGCGCCACGTGGCCCACGGCTGCACCGGCAAGGGCAACGACCAGGTGCGCTTCGACGTGGCGGTGGCCGCGCTCGATCCGAGGCTGACGGTCGTCGCGCCGATGCGCGCCGGGATGGGGATGAGCCGCGACGAGGAGCTCGCCTACGCGCAGGCCCACGGGATCGAGATCGAAACCGGCAATGGCACCCCGTACAGCATCGACCTCAACCTGTGGGGCCGCTCGATCGAGGCCGGCGCGCTGGAGGACCCGTGGCTCAGCCCGCCGCCTGACGCCTTCGCCTGGACGACCGACCCGGAGCACGCGCCGCGCGAGCCGCGGGAGGTGGTCATCGGCTTCGTCGGCGGCATCCCGGTCAGCCTGGACGGCGTCCGGCTTGGCGGTCCGGCCCTGGTCGAGGAGCTGAACCGGCTGGCCGGCGGCTATGGCGTGGGGCGCATCGACCACGTTGAGGACCGCCTGGTGGGCATCAAGAGCCGCGAACTGTACGAGGCTCCGGCCGCGACCGTGCTCCACGACGCGCACGCCGCGCTCGAGGGACTCACCCTGTCGCGCGAGCTGCTGGCCTTCAAGCGCCCGGTGGCCGATCGGCTGGCCACGCTGGCCTACGACGGGCTGTGGTACAGCGAGCTGGCCGGCGCGCTGCGCGAGTTCGTGGCCTCCACCCAGCGCCACGTCACCGGCGAGGTGCGGGTGCGGCTGGCGCCGGGACAGGCCATCGTGGTCGGGCGCCGCTCGCCGGAGTCGCTCTATGACCTGTCGCTGGCCAGCTACGGGCCGAGCGACAGCTTCGACCACCAGGCGGCGGTCGGCTTCATCAGCGTGTGGGGCATGCCGGTCCGGACGCAGGCCGCCGTCCGCGGGGCGCTGGCCCCCGAGACGGAGCAGCCCCTGCTCGATCGCCTGCCGGTCGAGCGCCGCACCCCCGACGATGCCGCCAATCCCGCCCCGGTGGCCCAGGCGCGCGCCGAGCCGACGGGCTTCCGCCCTGGCGGCACGATCCCGGTCCTCAGCCGCGGCACCTCGTTCGTGCGGAGGGCGAAGCCCCAGGACGTGGACGCCATCTGGCGCATCAACGACACCTACGCGCGACGGGGCATCCTGTTGCCGCGCACGCCGGCCGAGATCATCGAGCAGATCGAGACCTTCCGGGTCGCCGAGCTGGACGGTGAGGTGGTCGGCGCAGTCGCGCTGCGGGACTTCGGCGGCGGGATCGGCGAGCTCCGCTCGCTCGGCGTGCTGCTGCGGGCTCAGGGCGGCGGGCTCGGCGAGCTGCTCGTCCAGGCTGTCGTCAAGCAGGCCCGCAAGAACGGGATCGGCGACCTGTACGCGCTGACCGCCAACCCCGGCTACTTCGCCCTATTCGGCTTCCGCGAGGTCGCCTGGGACACGCTGCCCGAGGTCCTCGACGCCGATCGAGCGCCGAACGGCGTCCGGCGGCGCTGGAACACGGCCATGCTGCTCAACCCATGACCGGACCGATGGCGCCGGCCGGCACCGGCACCGATGCGGCGCGCCGCGAGGCCCGCGTCCATCTTCAGGTCTACCCGCGCCAGCCGCTCACCATCGTGCGCGGCGAGGGATGCTGGGTCTGGGATGAGGCCGGCAACCGCTACCTCGACTGCGTGGCCGGCATCGCGGTGGCGGTGCTCGGCCATGCGCATCCACGGGTGGCCGAGGCGATCAGCGCCCAGGCGCGCACCCTGCTGCAGGTCTCGAACCTGTACTACACCCTCCCGCAGCTCGAGCTGGCCGAGCGGCTGGTTGAGCGCTCGCCGTTCGACCGCGCCTTCTTCGTCAACTCGGGGACCGAGGCGAACGAGGCCGCCATCAAGCTGGCGCGGCGTCACGGGCAGGCGCGCGACGCAGCCGAGGTGGTGGCCCTCCTCGGCTCGTTCCACGGCCGGACCCTGGGCTCGCTGGCCGCCACCGGCCAGCCGAAGTACAGCGACCCGTTCGCCCCGCTGCCCGGCGGGTTCACGCACGTCCCCCTCAACGACATCGCTGCCCTAGAGGCCGCCGTCTCCGATGCGACCTGCGCCGTGCTGTTGGAGCCGATCCAGGGCGAGGCCGGTGTGCGGCCACTCGACGACGCCTACCTGGCGGCCGCCCGCGCCGCCTGTGACCGATCCGGAGCGCTGCTCATCTTCGACGAGGTGCAGACCGGCATGGGCCGCA
>JBBEBK010000093.1:16523-22691 GCA_040882375.1 Chloroflexota bacterium | reverse complement strand
CGACGGCCACGACCCCCGAGGTACCCCTCGGAGTTCGCGGCCGTCGTCAGACAGGCAACCACCCGCTAGGAGATCGGCCCGTGCTCGGGTACATCGTTCGACGAGTGCTGTGGATCATCCCGGTCCTCTTCGTTGTCTCGCTGATCACCTTCACCCTGATGCATGCCGCGCCGGGCGGCCCGTGGGATCGCGAGAAGAAGCTCCCGGCGAGCACGATCGCCCACCTGGACGCGAAGTATGGCCTCGACGACCCGATCCACATCCAGTACCTGACCTGGGTCGGCAACATGGTGCGTGGCGACCTTGGCCCGTCCTACAAGTACATCGACCGATCGGTCAACGACATCGTGGCCGACGGGATCGGGACGACCGCCCACCTGGGGATCATGGCGTTCCTGCTGTCGGTGATCATCGGCATCCCCCTGGGCGTGATCGCCGCGTTACGCCATAACGGGATCCCGGACTACCTGGCCACCTTCGTCTCGGTGATCGGCATCGCCACGCCCAGTTTCGTGGCCGCCATCCTGCTCCTCGTCTTCTTCAGCGTCACGCTCCGCTGGTTCCCGACCCATGGCTGGGAGGGTTGGGCCGAGCCGGACACCATGGTCCTGCCGACCCTCGCGCTCTCCCTCTTCCCGATCGCCCAGATCGCGCGTTTCACCCGGGCCAGCATGCTCGAGGTGACTCGCAAGGACTACGTGCGCACCGCGCAGAGCAAGGGGCTCCGCGAGCGAAGCATCGTGGTCGTGCACATGATTCGGAACGCGCTCATCCCGGTCGTCACCATCCTCGGGCCGCTGCTTGCCTTCCTGATCACCGGCTCGTTCATCATCGAGACGATCTTCAGCGTGCCGGGCATCGGCCGCTACTACGTGACCAGCATCGGCCAGCGTGACTACGGGGTCATCATGGCCATGACGATGCTGTACGCTGCCGCGATCGCCGTGCTGAACCTGGTGGTCGACGTGCTGTACGCCTACATCGACCCCCGCATCCGCTACAGCTAGGAGCAGCGCAGAGACGCATGGCCAACCGGACCGGGGCGCTCGAGCAGCCTGCTGTCGCCGAGCGGCGCAGCGCAAGCCTGTGGGGAGACGCGTGGCGCCGCCTCATCCGCAACCGCCTGGCGGTCGTCGGCGGAGTCCTCGTCCTCACCTTCTTCTCGCTGGCCATCCTCGGACCGTTCATCGCCCCCTACGAATACCAGGCGCAGCACCTCCCCGAGATCCTGGCCAACAACAACCGCCCCATCCCACCCTTCGGGTCCCAGTTCCTGCTGGGGACCGATAACCTCGGCCGCGACCTGCTCAGCCGGCTGCTCGACGGTGCGCAGATCAGCATGACCGTGGCACTCGTCGTGCAGGCCGTGGTGCTCCTCATCGGACTGCCGATCGGGGCAGCGGCGGCGTGGTTCGGCGGGCGCGTCGACACCTACCTGATGCGCTTCACCGACGTCATCTACGCATTCCCGGACCTGCTCTTCATCATCCTGCTGAGCGTGGCCTTCCGCGAGACCTTCTTCGGCAAGGCGATGAACGGGCTGCTGCTCGTGTTCGTGGCAATCGGGCTCACGGCATGGGTGGGCATGGCACGCCTGGTGCGCGGCCAGCTGCTCAGCCTCAAAGAGACCGAATTCGTCGAGGCCGCGCGCGCCATCGGGGTGAGCGACTTCAGGATCGTCACCCGTCACCTGTTGCCCAATGCCATGGGCCCCATGATCGTGGCCGTCACGCTGGGCATCCCGGGAGCGATCCTTGCGGAGGCGACGCTCGCGTTCATCGGCATCGGCGCCCAGGCGCCGCGCGCCAGCTGGGGCAGTCTCGTCGCCAACGGGCAGCCCTTCCTGCGATCGAGCCCGCACCTGGTCATCTTTCCGGCGCTGGCGGTTGCGACTGCGCTGATCAGCTTCACATTCCTCGGCGACGGACTGCGCGACGCACTCGATCCGAAGTTGAAGGGAAAGCAGTAGGTTGAGCGTGACCGACGACCCGAGCCGGGTGGCCGGCGGTCCGGCGCTTACGGACCTCCCCGACGATGTCCACGTCGCCACCGAGGAGGGTCGCCGTCTGGCGGAGCAGCTGGCCGACAATCGGCGCCATGCCCGGAAGCTGCTCGAGGTGCGCAACCTCTCCACCTACTTCTACACGCGCGACGGGGTGGTGCACGCCGTCGACGACGTGAGCTTCGAGGTCGACTACGGTGAGACGCTCGGCATCGTGGGCGAGTCCGGCTGCGGAAAGAGCGTGACCGCGCTGTCACTCACCCGTCTCATCGCCAGCCCACCGGGCAAGATCGTCAGCGGGCAGATCATCTTCGATGGGATCGACGTGCTGAAGTTGTCGAACGAGGAGATGCGCCTGCTGCGCGGCAAGAAGATCGGCTTCATCTTCCAGGATCCGATGACCAGCCTGAACCCGACCCTGACCATCGGCTACCAGATCGCCGAGTCAGCCAAGACGCACCTGGGTCTCTCTCGCAAGGCGGCCGACGACCGCGCGGTGGAGCTGTTGAGCAAGGTCGGCATCCCGCGCTCCCGCGAGCGGATGGGCGACTACCCGCATCAGTTTTCGGGCGGCATGCGGCAGCGCGTGATGATCGCCATCGCGCTGGCCTGCGACCCGATGCTGCTCCTCGCCGACGAGCCGACTACGGCGCTCGACGTGACGATTCAGGCGCAGATCCTGGAGTTGATCCGGTCGCTCTCAGACGAGTTCGGAACCGCGGTCATCCTGATCACCCATGACCTGGGAATCGCGGCGGGGATGTGCCACCGCATCAACGTGATGTACGCCGGACGGATCGTCGAGACCGGGCTGGTGGACGATATCTTCGAGGCTCCCCGCATGCCGTACGCCTGGGGCCTGCTCGACTCGCTGCCTCGACTCGACGAGGTCAAGGGGGCGCGTCTGAGGACCATCGAGGGCATGCCGCCCGACCTGATCGACCCGACCGCCGAGTGTCGCTTCGCGCCCCGCTGCAAGTACGTCCACGATCGCTGTCGCTCAGAAGAGCCCGAGCTCACTCCCCGTGGCGGCGAAGGACACATGGCCCGCTGCTTCGGCACCGAACCCGGGGGCTGGATCCAGTGACCGCCGACGCGACCGGCTCGGCCACCCCCCCGCACCAGATCGGCGGCACCCTGATCGAGGTGGACCGCCTGAAGGTGCACTTCCCGATCCTGAGCGGCATCTTCCAGACCGAGTCGGGGCGCGTGCGGGCGGTCGATGACATCAGCTTCGAGATCCGCAAGGGTGAGACGCTCGGCCTGGTCGGCGAGTCCGGCTGCGGCAAGAGCACCACCGGCCGCGCAGTGATCCGGCTGCGGAATCCGACCGCCGGAACCGTGCGCTTCGACGGTCGTGACCTGATGGATCTGTCGCGTGGCGAGCTTCGCAAGATGCGCCGCCGGATGCAGATCATCTTCCAGGACCCGTACAGCAGCCTGAATCCGCGCATGACGGTCGGCTCGATCATCAGCGAACCGCTCGAGACGCATGACCTCGCCGCCGGCAAGGCGCGCATCGAGCGCGTGCGCGAGTTGCTCGCCCTGGTGGGGCTGAACCCGAACTACACCGACCGCTACCCCCACGAATTCAGCGGCGGACAGCGCCAGCGCATCGGCGTGGCGCGGGCCCTGGCCGTCGAGCCAGAGTTCATCGTCTGCGACGAGCCGATCAGCGCACTCGACGTATCGATCCAGGCGCAGGTGCTCAACCTGCTGGTGGAGCTCCGCGAGAAGTTCGGTCTGACCTACCTGTTCATCGCGCACGACCTGTCGGTGGTGCGCCACATCAGCGACCGGGTCGGGGTGATGTACCTCGGCAAGCTGGTGGAGCTCGGACCGCCATCGGCGATCTACGACGCCCCGGGACACCCGTACACCCGCGCGCTGCTGTCGGCGGTGCCGATTCCCGACCCGAAGGCCGAGCGACGCCGCAAGCGCGTGATCCTCACCGGCGACGTGCCGTCGCCGGCCAATCCGCCGGATGGCTGCCGGTTCCACACGCGGTGCTGGCTGTACGAGCGGCTCGGACGCCCCGAGCAGTGCCGAACCGAGGATCCCGAGCTGCGCACCGTGGCCACCGACCATCGTGCCGCCTGTCACTTTGCGGAGGAGGCGCTGCAGAGCGACATCGGGGTCGCGCACATGGCGACCGACCGGGTCCGCCACGGCACACCACAGTCGGCGACCGAGGGTCTGGCGGCCGAGCATGCCGCGACCGCCGCGACCGGCGCCGCCGGGGCGGCCACGGATCTCTCGGGCACCGGCTCGCCGAACGAGCCCTCCGCCGAGGGGTAGGCAGGGGCGGCGTATTGCATCTCGGCGCGGTCGCCTCTTGTGGAGCCGACGCCGCAAGAGTTAGGCTGCAGCACGCAGATGCGGCAGCGAATCGGTTCAGATTGGCAGCGGAAGAAGAGAGCGGAGGACTTCAATGCAACGATGGAGAACCTTCTCCATCCTGGTGGCACTCGGACTGGTGGTTGCGGCGTGCACCACGACGAGCACAAGCCAGGAACCATCGGCGAGCGCCGAACCGTCGACGCCGGAGAGCATGGCGCCCTTCGTGGCGACCAGCTATCCCGAGGACGGCCCGGCGGACTGCGCCTATGGCGGCGAATTCAGCCAGATCAAGGCGGTCGATGAGCTGACGGTGGAGTTCACCCTCTGCTTCCCCGACCCCGCCTTCCTGGCAAAGCTCGCCTTCACCTCGAACGCGATCCATGACACGGCCTGGCTCGAGGCCAACATGGTCAACCACCTGATCCTGGCCCGGCCGAACGGCACCGGACCATACAAGTTCGAAGAGCACGTCCGCGGCGACCACGTCACGCTGACGCGGAACGATTCCTACTGGGGCGAGAAGGCCATCGCCGAGACGTTGATCGTGCAGTGGAACTCGGAGTCCGCGGCGCGACTGCTGGCCCTCCAGGCCGGCACCGTGGACGGCATCGACAACCCGGGTCGCAATGACGTTGCGACGATCGAGGGCGACGCCAACCTGGCGTTCAAGCCCCGGCCGGCGCTGAACGTCTTCTACCTCGGTATGACCAACACCTTTGCGCCGTTCGACGATGTCGCCGTGCGCCAGGCGCTGGCGATGGGCATCGATCGACAGCGGATCGTGGATACCTTCTACGCCCCTGGTTCGGAGGTGGCATCGCACTTCGTGCCATGCGTGGTCGACTTCGGCTGTGAAGGCGACGCGTGGTACGACTTCGACGCGACGGCGGCCAAGGCTGCCCTCGCCGCCGCCGGGTTCCCGAGCGGCTTCAGCACCACCATCTACTACCGTGACGTGGTGCGCCCGTACCTGCCCGACCCGGGTCTGGTTGCGGTCGAGGTGCAGACGCAGCTCGCCAACCTCGGCATCACGGCTGACGTCCAGGTTCAAGAGTCGGGGACCTTCATCGATAACTCGTCGGCAGGTCTGCTCAACGGGATCTACCTGCTTGGGTGGGGTGCCGACTACCCGGATCCGACCAACTTCCTTGACTACCACTTCAACAACCCGGCGAACCTCCAGTTCGGCAGCATCGACGCCTCGGTCACCGACGCGCTGAGCGCCGGGGCACAGACGCTCGACACCGATGCCCGACAGGCGGCCTACGAGGCGGCGAACAACGCCCTTCGCGAGACCGTGCCCATGATCCCGATCGCCCACGGGGCCTCCGGGACCGGGTGGAGGGCCGATGTGGCTGGCGCGCACTCGTCACCGTTGACGAGCGAACGCTTCTCGGTGATGGATCCGGGCGGGCGCTCGCAGCTCGTCTGGATGCAGAACGCCTACCCGCTCTCGCTGTACTGCGCGGACGAGACGGATGGTGAGACGCTCCGCCTGTGCGAGCAGATCAACGAGCCGCTGTACGAGTACGAGACCGGCGGGACCGCCGCCCAGCCCGCGCTGGCGACGGGATGCACGGCCAGCGACGATGCGATGGTCTGGACCTGCGCCCTGCGCAGTGGCGTGACCTTCCATGATGGCGCTCACTTCGACGCCAACGATGTCGTCCTGTCCTACGCGGTCCAGTGGGATGCGGCGCACCCGCTGCACATTGGCCGCACCGGATCGTTCGAGTACTGGGGCGCGTTCTGGGCAGCGTTCCTGAACGCGGAGGAGTAACACTCCCGTGGCCTGACCACGCACCCTGAATCCCAAGAAGGGCGCC
>JBBEBK010000093.1:12838-16513 GCA_040882375.1 Chloroflexota bacterium | reverse complement strand
GGGGGGGGCCCCCCTTCGCGTGCCCGGCGTCAATTCCAGCGGCTACACTCCGCCGATGCTGCGCTTCATCCTGCGGCGGGTGCTGCTGACCATCCCGGTCCTGTTCGGGATCGTCTTCGTCGTGTTCGCCGTGGCACGGCTGCTGCCCGGCGATCCCTGCGTAGCGGCCCTCCAGGAGCGGGCGACGCCGGAGGCCTGTGCGATCTTCAATGCCCGCTTTGGGCTCGACCAGCCGATCCCCGCGCAGTTCTGGATCTACCTGACCGATATCCTCAGCGGCGACCTGGGCGACTCGATCAGCCAGGGGCGTCCGGTGGCGGAGATCCTTGTCGAGCGCCTGCCGCTCACGCTCGAGCTGACCTTCTTCGCACTGACGCTGGCCACCCTCTTCGGCATCCTGTTCGGTGTCATCTCGGCGTCGCGCCGCAACTCGGCGGTCGATGTCGGCACGATGATCGGCGCCAATATCGGCGTCTCGACTCCGGTCTTCGTACTCGGCCTGGTCTTCATCTGGTTCTTCGCCGTGGTGCTCAAAGAGACGCCATTCGCTCTGCCCCCCGGCGGCCGACTGACGGCGGGGATCAGCGTGGTCCCGCTGGCGGAGAGTTGGGGAATGACCGAGGCCGAGGGGCCGCTGCGCGCCATCGTCGACTTCTTCTCGAACATCTACGTCTTCAACACCCTGATCACCGGGCAGTGGGGGCCGCTTGGCGATGCCTTGCGCCACCTGATCCTGCCCGCCGTCGCGCTCGGCACCATCCCGCTGTCGATCATCGCGCGCATGACGCGCTCGAGCCTTCTCGAGGTTCTCGGCCAGGACTACATCCGCACAGCCCGGGCCAAAGGGCTCGGTGAGCGGGGCGTGGTGCTGCGCCACGGCCTGCGGAATGCGATCCTGCCAGTGGTGACCGTCATCGGGCTCTCGCTCGGAGGGCTCCTCGCCGGCGCCGTTTTGACCGAGAGCATCTTTGGACTGTCGGGGATCGGCAAGATGATCACCGAGTCGGTGACTGCTCGCGATTACGCGGTGGTGCAGGGGCTCACCCTGGTCACCGCGGTGATCTACGTGACGGTCAACCTGCTGGTGGACATCAGCTACGGGTTCCTCGATCCACGGATCCGCCTCCAGTGATGTCGGCGTGACCGCCCTGTCTCCCGGCGTCGACGAGCCGGTCGTCGGGCGTCCCGCCAACCTGTGGCGGGACGCGCTGCGCAACGTCCTCGCGCAGCGCGTGGCGCAGGTCGGCCTGGCGCTTCTCAGCCTCCTGATTGTCATGGCGGTTGCGGCGCCGTTGATCGCCACGCACGACCCCAACTCCACCATCGGCATCGATGAGGGGCTGCTCGCGCCCGGCGCGCCGCCCGAGCTCAAGGGACCGTGCATTCACCTCATCGGCTGCCCGGAGACGCGCCCTCAGCACCTCCTTGGCATCGATCGAAACGGCCGCGACCTGTTCAGCCGCGTGGTGTACGGGTCGCGCATCTCGCTGCAGGTCGGGGTCCTGACGGTCGGCTTCGCCATCGTCATCGGCACCCTGCTCGGAGCGGTGGCGGGCTACGCGGGAGGATGGACCGACAACCTGATCATGCGTCTCATGGACGTCCTGCTGGCGTTCCCGTCGCTGGTGCTGGCGATCGCCATCGTTACCATCCTCAAACCCGGCCTGCTGAACGCGCAGTTAGCCATCGGCATCGTGGCCATTCCGGTGTATGCGCGCGTCATGCGCGCATCGGTCCTGTCGATCAAGGAGCGCGACTACGTGGTCGCCTCGCGCGCGCTGGGTGAGTCATCGGGTGGGATCCTGCTGCGCCGCATCCTCCCCAACGCGCTGACGCCGCTCATCGTCCAGGGGACGCTTGGCATCGCCGGTGCGATCCTCGATGTGGCCGCGCTCTCGTTCCTCGGACTCGGCGCTCAGCCGCCGCTGGCGGAGTGGGGCTCGATGATCGGTGTCGAGCGCAATCAGCTCTTCAACGCGCCGCACCTCATCATCGCGCCGGGCATCGCCCTGTCGCTGACGGTCCTCGGCTTCAACCTGCTCGGCGACGGTCTCCGCGACGCGCTCGACCCGAGGCTCAACCGATGACCATCGCTGAGCAGCGAGAGCCCCGCGCGCCGCGTCACCGCGTCGGAAGCGCAGGAGACCGGCTGCTTGACGTCAAGGGGCTCAGCACGAGCTTCCGAACGCGTGACGGCGTGGTGCGGGCGGTGGACGGGGTGAACTTCCACGTCGACCGGGGTGAGATCCTTGGGCTGGTCGGCGAGTCCGGCTGTGGCAAGACCGTGACCAGCCTCTCCCTCCTGCGCCTGGTGGCGCCTCCGGGAGAGATCGAATCGGGCCAGGTGCTGTTCGACGGCCGCGACCTGCTGACGGTCTCGCAGAAGGAGATGCGCGGGCTGCGCGGCAACCGGATCAGCATGATCTTCCAGCAACCGACCAGCTCCCTGAACCCGGTCTTCGACATCGGCTGGCAGGTCAGCGAAGTGCTCCAGCTCCACCGCAACATGAAGAAGCGGGCGGCCCGTGGCCGCGCCGCCGAGCTGCTCGAGATGGTTGGCATCCCGGATCCGCTCCGTCGCCTGGACTCGTTCCCACACTCGCTCTCGGGCGGCATGGCGCAGCGGGTCATGATCGCCATGGCGCTCGCCTGTGAGCCGGAGCTGCTCATCGCCGACGAGCCGACCACTGCCCTCGACGTAACCATCCAGGCGCAGATCCTGGACCTGATGCGCGAGCTGCAGCGCGAGACCGGGACGGCGATCATCCTGATCACGCATGACCTCGGGGTGGTGGCCGAGATGTGCGACCGCGTGGCGGTCATGTACGCCGGCGAGATCGTCGAGCAGACCGACGTGGCCGCTCTTTTCGCCGACCCGAAGCATCCCTACACCCGCGGCCTGATCGGCTCGGTGCCGATCCTGGGCGTGCAACAGGACGCGTTGACTACGATCCCCGGCAACGTGCCGAACCTCGTCGATCTGCCGCCTGCCTGCCGCTTCGCCCCGCGCTGCGTGGCGCGCGTCGAGCAGTCGGTTCCACATTGCGAGGAGATCCGTCCGGAACTGAGGCCGGCCAGTGCCGAGTTGGCCGGGCACGACGTTCGCTGCTGGATCTACCACCGGCCCGAGGGAGTCTCGTGACGCACCAGCACGCATCCGGCGGGCATCCGCTCGTCCGGGTCGAGGGTCTGTCCGAGTTCTTCCCGATCACCGGCGGCATCCTGCAGCGCAAGGTCGCCGAAGTGAAAGCGGTCGACGACGTGAGCTTCACCATCAATCGCGGTGAGACGCTCGGCCTGGTGGGAGAGTCGGGCTGCGGCAAGACCACCGTGGGGCGGCTCATCCTGCGTCTGATCGAGCCCACCGCGGGCCGGATCGTGTTCGGTGGCGAGGAAGGGGTCGACCTGACGCGCCTGCACGGGAAGGCGCTCAAGCCGTTCCGACGCCGCATCCAGATCATCTTCCAGGATCCCTACGCCAGCCTGGACCCCCGCTCACCGATCGGGACCGCGATCGGTGAGGGGCTGCGCATCCATGGCATGGGGACGCCGGCGGAGCAGCGCCACAAGGTGGCTCGCATGATGGAGATGGTGGGGCTGCAGCCGTACCACGCGCGCCGCTACCCGCACGAGTTCTCCGGCGGGCAGCGGCAGCGGATCGGGATCGCGCGAGCG